>JAZUDB010000141.1:0-4622 GCA_045639385.1 Anaerovoracaceae bacterium
GCTCCGATTACACCTGCATCCAGGACCTGGTGCGGCAATCCATGGAATACTGCCGGCCTAGGAAAATCGGGGTTTCTCTGCCGTCTCTGCGTCTGGATAACTTCGCCTTTGAAATGCTGGAAGACATTCAGGGCGTCAAGAAAACCGGCCTGACCTTTGCCTGCGAAGCGGGTACCCAGCGCCTGCGCAACGTCATCAATAAGAACGTCACGGAAGAAGATCTTTTCCGGGCCATCAGCCAGGCCATTGACCACGGCTGGAACAGCGTAAAGCTTTACTTTATGATCGGTCTTCCCACGGAAACCGACGAGGATCTGGACGGAATTGCCGATCTTGCCCAGAGAATCATGGACATCGCCTACGAAAAGAACGGAAACCGCCGGGGACGTTTTGCGGTCAACCTCAGCGTGTCCAACTTTGTTCCAAAGCCTTTCACTCCGTTCCAGTGGAGCACCCAGGATTCCCCGGAAGAATTTGAAAGAAAGCACCGCTATTTAAAAGAACGCATTGCCAAAATCAAGGGCGTTACCCTGCATTACCACGGCAGCTATACCTCCTTCCTGGAAGCCGTATTCGCCAGAGGCGGAAGGGAACTGTGCGAATTACTTCGCAAAGCCCATGCATACGGCTGCAAATTCGATTCCTGGACAGAGCATTTCAACCGCTCCGGCTGGGAAAAAGCCCTGACGGAATGCGGCATTGACGGAAACTATGCCGGAATTACCGGTCTTTCCGTAGATGCAGAACTTCCCTGGGACTATATCGACGCAGGAATATCCAGGGATTATCTGAAAAAAGAATATGAAAAAGCCATGCAGGCCTGTACCACAAAAGACTGCCGCTACGGCTGCAACGGCTGCGGCATCAATAAGCACACCGAATGCAGGTGGGGAGGTATCTATGAATAAATATCTTCTCAGTTTTTATAAGCACGGAAATATGCGGTTTATATCCCATCTTGATCTGCAGCGACTGTTTTTCCGGGCAATCCGGCGTGCGGAACTTCCGGTGGCATTTTCCAACGGTTACAATCCACATCAGAAGGTAAATATCGTGCAGCCTCTGTCTTTGGGGTTTGAAGCGGAAAACGAACTGTTCGAAATCACCCTGACAGAACCCTGCGGCACACAAAAATTGATGGAAGAGCTGAACCGCGCCATGCCGGAAGGCATCCGTTTCTACCGCTGCAAGGAAATTTCCCCGGAAATCGTCAACCTGTCCCGTTTTTCCGAATATGCGCTGTATGAGGCTTCTATTAAAGGAAACGAAGAAGATTTTGCGCACATCTGCCCGGATGTATATCTGAGTCAGCCCCAGATTACGGTTTTAAAGCGCGACAAAAAATCCGGTCATATGGTGGAAAAAGACGTAAAGGACATGATTGCCGCAGTCGAAAAGACAGAATGGAAAGAAGGGCGGTATACGCTTCGTCTTACCGTAAAATGCGCCTCCAACACCAGTCTTAACCCGGCAAATCTGCTGGAAGCCATCCACGCCTATTTCGGAGTGGATTACAACGCCAGCGAAACAATAGTTAACAGAAAATTATTACTGACAACAAAAGACGAACAGCAAATCGATTTGTACGATTTTGCCGAAGAAATCTAAAATTCGAAAATTACATTAAAAAAGATGCAGACCGCAGTGATCTGCATCTTTTCTTTTATTTGAGATTAAAGATTATTCTGGAGTTTTGTTCCCTTAATCAGGTGCTGTGCCAGAAGTGCTGTGGTGATGGGGCCTGTTCCGCCGCCGCATCCCGGAGTTGCACTGGTAATCATGGCACAAGCGTCCGCCATATCTTCTCTGCAGTCACCTGTACGGATCTTCTTGCCGTTTTCATCCAGCACGAACTGCTTGTTTGCATCCTTTTTCTGCGCCATAGCTACGTCGATAACGATGGCATCTTCTCTTACCATATCCGGTGTCAGAAGACCGTAGACGCCGCATCCTGTAATAACGATATCGCTCTTCAGGGTGTAATCCTTGCAGGATTTTGTAAAGATGTGGCAAATGGAAACCGTAGCAAATTCATTGGTCAGCATGATGGCCAGCGGTTTGCCGAATACGTTGGAGTTATTGATAATGGTAATATCCTTGCCCTTTACGTCGATGTTATAGTAGCTGAGAAGTTCCATAACGCCTTCTGCGGTACAGGGGAAGAATCCGTTGTTGTCCATGATCATCAGCTTGCCCAGATTGGTGGGGTTCAGTGCGTCCGGATCCTTTTCCGGTGCGATCATGTACTTGATCTCGTCTTCATTGATCTGCGGCGGGAGCGGCTTAAAGATTAAAATACCGTTCACGTTTTTGTCTGCATTTGCTTCCTTAATTTTTTCTACAAAAGCTTCCTGTGTAACGTCTGCATCGAAAACAACGGATTTTACATCAATTTTGCTCTTTGCCATTCTAGTAATGATGCTCTTTTCATAGGAGATGCTGCCCGGATCTTCTCCAATTCTGAAGATGGCCAGGGTCGGGGTAATTCCTTTAGAAATAAGCATTTCGGAATCTGCCAGAACTTTTGCCAGCATTGCTTCGCTGACTTCTTTTCCGCTTAATAATTTTGCGCCCATGATTTCCTCCTTTTAGAAACGTCAGTTTATTTACATTTATTTTACACAAAATCACTCCAGGAAAGAAGAGTATTATTGTAAAAAAAACAAAAAAACAACTGTATAAAATGCATATTCAAATTAATACCGTTTAACATATACAGTATTGATTACCATATATTCCCATGTTATAATATTCGTGCTCTGCTGGGAAAGGAATGTATGGACAAAACACAATTCAACAGGTATAAAAAAATAGCAGTTTGCCTGCTTCTTTCGGTGTCTCTTACGGCAGGGGCCGTCGGAAACAAAAAACAGCAGGAACAGAATGGCGAAATCCGCTTCTACGGATTACCGGAAGAAAACAGTGTTATGATGATAAACACAGACGCAGACGATGTACAGGAAGCTGCCTCTTCCGAAACGGATATGATTCTTAAAGCAAAATCGGAAGCAGACTGCATGACTCGAATTAATATCAATACTGCGGACAGCAGGGAACTGCAGCAGCTGAATCGGATCGGACCCGTGCTTGCGGAAAGAATCATACAGTATCGAAATTCCTACGGTTTATATGAAACGATTGAAGAAATCAAGCAGGTCAGCGGAATCGGAGATGCTACCTTCGAAAAGCTGAAAGACTACATCACCGTGGACGGACATTGACAGGCAAAGGGCCTTCGTAATACAATGAGACATATTATCGAAAGGCAAATCAATGTTAAAAGATTCCGAACTGGCAAGAATTAACGAACTTGCCCATAAACAAAAAAAAGAGGGTCTAACCCCGGAAGAAAAAGAAGAACAAGCCAAGCTGCGCCAGATTTTTCTGGAAGATTTCCGCGCCAGATTCAAGGCTCAGCTGGACCAGATAGAAGTTGTTGACCCGGATGACCCGCGTCTGAAGAGCAGCACACCCTTGTCCTGATGGATGAAAACAAAGTTATTCTCGGATTAAGCGGCGGCGTAGATTCTGCAGCTGCAGCCATATTGCTGAAAGAAAAGGGCATGGATGTAACTGCCCTTTATTTTGACGTTACGCAAAAAGGCGAACCCTCGGCCAGAAAAAAGGCAGAGGCGCTTGCTTCGGCGCTGCAAATTCCGCTGCTTTATCAAAACGTATCCGAGTTGTTTGAACAGAAAATAATTGAACCCTTCTGCCGTACTTACGTGAGCGGGCGTACTCCCATGCCATGCATCGACTGCAATCCGCTCATCAAATGGCAGGTTCTGAAGGATGCTGCCGATGCAGCTGGCGCAAAGTGGGTCGCGACAGGTCATTATGCCCGGATTTGCAGAGAAAATGACATATTTTATGCATCCTGCGCCGCAAACCGGAAAAAAGATCAATCTTACATGCTGGCACGTCTGGATCAATCGATTCTTTCCCGGGCATTGTTCCCGCTGGGAGAATTCAAAGACAAAGAAGAAGTCCGGCAGCTGGTCGCTTCCAGAGGCATTATTCTTCCCGAAAACCTGGAGGAGAGTCAGGACATCTGCTTTATTTCCGGCGATTACAAAGAATTTCTTGCAGAGCGCGGATATCAGACAGTTCCCGGAAATTTTGTGGATGCAACCGGCCGTATTCTCGGCCGCCATTCCGGATGCGTCAACTTTACCATCGGTCAGGGAAAAGGTCTGGGCATGGGTTTTAATAAAAAAATGTACGTAAAAGAGATTCGCCCGGAATCCGCGGAAGTGGTACTCTGTGAAAATGACGGACTGTTTTCGAAAAACGTAGAAATTTCGCTCTGCAGTTTTGCGAAATACAGCAGCTGCCGCAGCATTCCGGAAGAATACCGGGATCTGTCCTTTGACGTAAAGATCCGGTATGCGGCAAAACCTGCCTCCGCGATACTGCATCCGACAGAAAAACCGGGATTTGCACAGCTGCTGTTCCAGGAGGCGCAAAGAGCTCCCGCACCGGGTCAGTATGCGGTTTTCTATGCGAAAGATAAAGTAATCGGCTGCGGAATCATCTGCTGAAACCGTTTACTTTTCATATAAAACAGAGTATAATCTTTAGATAAATTACTTTTATTGAAAAGGTGAAAAATATGCAGTATA
>JAZUDB010000142.1:0-4157 GCA_045639385.1 Anaerovoracaceae bacterium
TTTTTGGTGGTTCTGTTTGGTTTTTACTTGATTCCCAGCTTTTCGGAGAACTGTTCGAAGAGCTCCGGAACGTTGATTTTCTGCGGGCAGATGTCTACGCACTGGCCGCAGGAAAGGCAAGCGGTAGGTCTCTTGTCCTCCGGAAGAGACATGATGTACATCTTCGCGGTGGGACCGCCGCCTACGTTGAATTCGTTATAGCTTGCAATCAGGCTGGGGATATCCAGTTCTGCCGGGCAGCCGTCGCAGCAGTATCTGCACTTGGTGCAGGGAACTGCATTTTTCAGTCCTTCGGCAACTTCTGCCAAGGCTTCGGTCTCTGCTTCGGAAAGCGGTTCTCCGCCGGAAACGGTCTCCAGGTTCTGTTCCACCTGGGACATGGTGGTCATGCCGGAAAGCTGTACGCACACGTTGGGCAGATTCTGAACCCAGCGGATGGCCCATTCCGCATCCGTTGCTTCCGGACGCAGTACACGCAGCTTTGTGCTGAGATTTTCCGGAAGTACCGCCAGCTTGCCGCCCCGGATTCCTTCCATAACCCATACCGGAATGCCCAGTTCGGTGAGAAGGGCATATTTCTTGTCGGCATCCTGCAGTGTCCAGTCCAGATAGTTCAGCTGGATCTGGCAGAATTCAAACACGCCGGGGTGTCTTTCCAGGAAAGCCTTCAGGTTTTCGTATTTTGCGTGGGAAGAGAAGCCAAGATGCTTGATCTTTCCCAGTTTCTTCTGTTCTATCAGATAGTCGATGATGCTGGGGCTGCCGCCTTCGAAAACGTCAAAATTGGATTCGTTGATGTTGTGGCAGAGGTAGAAGTCAAAATAGTCTACCCCGCATTTTTCCAGCTGTTTCTCGAAAATCAGGGACGGATCGGCACTTTCTTCTGCGCTGACGCCCATGCGGCCCGGGAATTTGGATGCCAGATAAAAACTGTCTCTGGGGTAGTTCTTCAGAATCTTGCCGGTGACGATTTCGGACATGCCGCCGTGGTAGGGCCATGCGGTGTCGAAATAGTTGACGCCTCCCTTGATGGCGGTATCGAACATTTTTGCGGTAAGTTCTTCATCGATGGTCTTTCCGTCTTCCAGCAGCGGAAGCCGCATGCAGCCGAAGCCCAGGGCGGAAAGTTTTATGCCTTGAAAATCATTGTATTTCATATTGCCTGCTCCTTTCTTCTCTGGGTATAATAATACCATATCTGCGGAGAAAAATGCATATGACAAAAGAAGAAAGAACAGAAAAACTGAAAGAGAAGCTGGCGGAAATGAGCAGCTTCGAACGGGAACTGCGGGCTTCCGGAAAGAAATATATTGCCGGTGTGGATGAAGTAGGCCGGGGACCTCTGGCGGGCCCCGTGGTCACTGCTGCGGTGATCCTGCCCGAGGACTTTTCGGTGCTGGGCGTGGACGATTCCAAAAAGCTTTCCGAAAAGAAGCGGGAGGAACTGTACGATCAGATTCTGGAGGCTGCGGTAGCGGTGTGCATCGGCCGCCGGGAACCGGAGCGAATTGATGAAATCAACATTCTGGAAGCCACCAAGGAAGCCATGCTGGATGCGGTACAGGGCCTTTCCGTAAAGCCGGATCACGTGCTGATTGATGCGGTGCATCTGGACGGATTGGAAGTTCCCCAGACCGGTATCATCAAGGGTGACGCCCGTTCGGTGTCCATTGCCGCGGCGTCCATCGTGGCCAAGGTCACCCGGGACCGGGAGATGGTGCGGATGGCTGAACTTTACTCCGGCTACGGTTTCGAATCCAACAAGGGTTACGGTACCAAAGCCCATTACGAAGGCATCTCGGAAAACGGTATCTGTCCCATCCACCGGAGAAGCTTCCTGAAAAATATACATTAGATGTCCGCTGTCCGCCGGAGAAATACAATACTTGAATTTTTCGGTGCGATAGTGTAACATAAGGAACAGTGATTTTATCTTTTTTTGATTGAGAAAGGAAAAGAAAATGAAAAAAGTATTAGCTATAGTTCTTGTCCTGATCATGGTATTCTCCCTTTCCGCATGCGGAAAGAAGGAAGACCCGAAGGGACCCTCCGGAAAAGTAGTTGTTTACTCTCCGCACGATGCAGATCCGCTGGCAGCAGGAGTAGCACTTTTCGAAGAAGCATATCCTGACATCGAAGTAGAAGTAGTTGCAGCAGGAACCGGCGAACTCGCACAGCGTGTTGTTGCAGAAGCAGCAAACCCGGTAGGCGACGTATTCTGGGGCGGCGGAGCAGATACTCTGGCAGCTTATGTTGATTATTTCGATGCTTACGTTTGCGCAAACGACAGCGTAATCGGCGATGCATACAAGGATGCAAACGATCTCTGGATCGGCGAATCTCCGCTCCCGATGGTATTCATCTACAACAAGACCATGATTGCAGAAGAAGACGTTCCGAAGACCTGGGAAGATCTCTGCAACGAGAACCTCAAGGGAAAGATTGCATACTGCTCCCCGGCAAAGTCCGGCTCTGCTTACACACAGCTCTGCACCATGCTCTTCAGCCAGCCGTCTCTTGACGAAGGTTGGGCACTGGTTCAGAAGTTCATTGCAAACCTGGACGGACACATCCTGGATTCCTCCGGAAACTGCCACAAGCTGGTTGCATCCGGTGAATATGCAGTTGGTGTTACCATTGAAAAGTCTGCTGTTCTTTACAACGACAATCCGGACATCGGATATGTTTATCCTGCAAAGAACTCCGCAGTTCCGGATGGCGTAGCTCTCATTAAGAACTGCCCGAACCCGGACAATGCAAAACTCTTCATCGATTTCGTTACATCCCTGGAATGCCAGAAGGATCAGAACACAAACTGGAAGCGTCGCCCGGTAAGAAGCGACCTGGAACCGGTTGGTCTCTGCAAGCTGGATACACTGGATCTCGGCGATTATGACTTTGCATATGCAGCAAACAACAAGTCTGACATCGTTGCAAAGTGGAACGATCTCGTAGCACAGTAGTTACACAGAATGAACACAATAGGAGTCTCCTGCAGCAAGGAGACTCCTTATTGTTAATTTCAGCCGTATAACCGAAAGCTTTTCTGCCGCAATGCAGGAAAGCTTTGAGTTATATGGTTCTTTTCACGGAGGATAGCATAGATGAGCAATAAAGTATTAATCAAGGATGCTGTAAAAAAATACGGAGATTTTACGGCCTTAAACGGTGTTTCCCTCGAAATCAACGAGGGAGAATTCTTTACCCTGCTGGGGCCTTCGGGCTGCGGCAAGACCACGCTGCTCCGTATGATTGCCGGATTCAACTCCATTGAAGGCGGCGAATTCTATTTCGGCGATACGCTGATCAACAACGTTCCCGCCCACAAAAGAGACATCGGTATGGTATTCCAGAACTATGCGATTTTCCCCCATCTGACCGTTGCAGAAAACGTGGCCTACGGACTGAAAGCCCGTAAGACGCCCAAATCCGAAATCGACGGCAGAGTAAAGGAAGCTCTGGAACTGGTACAGATTTCTCACCTGGCAGAGCGGAAGCCCAACGAGCTTTCCGGCGGTCAGCAGCAGAGAGTTGCCCTGGCCAGAGCCTTCGTGGTGGAGCCTTCCGTACTGCTGATGGACGAACCGCTTTCCAACCTGGACGCCAAGCTGAGAGTGCAGATGAGAACGGTCATCAAAAAGCTGCAGTAGCGGCTGGGCATTACCACCATCTACGTTACCCACGACCAGGAAGAGGCCCTTGCCATATCCGACCGCATTGCGGTTATGCGGGATGGTCACATTATGCAGATCGGTACGCCTTCCGAAATCTATGCAAAGCCGCAGAATCCCTTCGTGGCAGGCTTTATCGGCGTGTCCAATTTCCTGGACTGCACCGTGGAGGAAGACGGCATCACCAATATTAAGGGCGAAACCAAGATCAATATCCCGCTGAAAAGCGATTACCGGGGCGAGGCAAAGCTTTCCGCCCGTCCGGAGCAGCTTTTCTTCTCCGAAGAGGGTATGCCCGGCAAGGTACAGATTTCCACGTTCCTGGGAGACTATGTAGAATACGAGATTCTGCTGGATGACGGTCAGAGCCTGATCGTAAACGAATATACCAAGGACAGCACCCACGTATACGAAGACGGTGCACCGGTTCATATCAGCTTCGATCCCAAGCGGGTCAGCCTGTACAGAGCCGATACCGAGGAGGTG
>JAZUDB010000143.1:0-16946 GCA_045639385.1 Anaerovoracaceae bacterium
AATCCGCTGCGGCTTAAAATTTCAGCGGTTTCGGACAAAATCCGCCTGCCGGACATGCCTTCGCAGGCCGGGTCGTTATCCGGAAAATGCCGGCCGATGTCCCCCAGCGCCGCGGCGCCCAGAAGGGCATCCGCAATGGCGTGTGCCACCACGTCTGCGTCCGAGTGACCCAGCAGCCCCTTTTCGAAGGGCACCTGAATGCATCCCAGCATCAGGGGCCGTCCCTCCACCAGAACGTGCAGGTCGTAGCCAGTGCCGAAGCGGTATCTGCCCAGTTCCGGCAGATCCTCCGGCGTGGTGATTTTATAGTTGGCGTAGTCCCCTTCCACGATTTCCGCCCGGATGCCGCAGTATTCCGCAGCCCCCGCGTCGTCGGTGACCTCTATGCCGTCGGCCAGAATCTTTTCGTAACATCGCCGGAGCAGTTTTGCGTCAAAGCCCTGGGGCGTCTGCACCGCGTAGAGCCTGGAGCGGTCCAGGGTGGTATCCGCCGTGCGTATGGTATCTTTGGGCCGCACGCAGGGCACCACCGCCTTTGCCCCCTGCTTCAGGGCATCCTTTACCCGGGCGATCACTTCCGGACTGACGAAGGGCCGGGCGCCGTCATGGACCAGCACGAAGTCGATGTCTTCGTCCAGAGCACACAGGCCGCTGTACACCGAATCCTGCCGCCGGTCTCCGCCGGGCACATCGCCCCCGGGACCCACCACGATCATCTGGTCGAAATCCGCAAAGGCGTCCTTCACCATTTCCAGTACGGTTTTTTCGCCGATTTTGATATTCTCTTTTTTTCGTCCTCCCATGCGCACGGATTTGCCCGCCGCCGGGATGATCACTGCAAATTTACTCATGGTTTTATGGTTTTACAAAGATCATTCTTCCTGCGGAAGTCTGCAGTACGCTGGTCACGGTGACGTTAATAGTCTTTCCGATATATCTCCGGCCGCCCTGGACCACGATCATGGTTCCGTCTTCCAGATAGGCAATGGACTGATCGTCTCCTTTGCCCTGCTTTACCGGGGTCACCCGCATGACTTCGCCGGGCAGCGCCACCGGTTTGAGGGTATTGGCCAGTTCATTGATGTTCAGAACGCCGATGCCCTGCACGCCCGCCACCTTATTCAGGTTGTAGTCGTTGGTGACCACCACGCCTTCCAGAATCTCGGCCAGCTTTAAAAGCTTTAAATCCACTTCCGGAATCTTTGCGATTTCCTTGTTGGCGGTGGTGTCGTAGATTTCCACCCCGTGTTCCTCCTGAATGGCATTTAAAATATCCAGGCCTCTGCGGCCCCGGTTGCGCTTCAGTTCGTCTGCGGAATCCGAAATGTGCCGCAGTTCCACCAACACAAAATCGGGGATGACAATATCCCCTTCCAAAAAGCCGGTATTGAGTATTTCCTGGATGCGGCCGTCGATAATTACACTGGTATCGAAAACCTTTGGCACCGCGTTTCCTCTGGATTTATTTTTTCTTTTAAAAATATCTCCGGAGAAAAAACTGGCAATTCTGGGACCGTAAACACCGCCCAGACGTCTGCCGGAAAGCCAGCAGTAGTAACCGATTCCGATGTACAAAAGAACGCTGATGACAACATTCAGATACAGGGCATCCAGAAGCCGGATGCTCATGAGAATATTGGAAATAACGCTGGCCGTCAATACACCGAACAAAACACCGATGATTCCCGGAATCAGCTCCTCTACGGGAATCTTCTGCATTAGATCGTTTACTGCAAGTTTTGTGTTTCCTAAATCTCCCTGGTCTTCGAGTGTGGAATAAATAATAAGAAAAATAATACCGAATAAAAAGATGGAAGCGCCGTTCAGCAGCCAGATTACCGCTGCATCCATTTCCGCGAACTGTTCACCGAAACGGTTCATCAGCGCCTGCGACACACCCAGACCAAGCAGCATTCCACACGAAACGAAAATAAAACGGAATGCTTTTTTAAACATACTTGTCCTCCTATATTAAGTTATCGATTTTTTCCAGAGCCTCCTCCTCTGTCATTCCCAGAACAGCTTCCATTTCGGAAGCCAAAATTAACTTTGCGTTGGAGAGCAGTTTTTTCTCTCCGGTAGACAGTTTTCTGACCCGGTCTACCCGTACCAGATTGCGGATAACCTCCGCCACGTTTTCCGGAACGCCGGTCTTCAGTTTATCCATATTTTCCCGGTTGCGCCGGTTCCAATTGTCATCCATGGCTGTGGATTCAGCCTGCAGCGTGTCGAATACACTTGTAAATTCTTCTTTGCGGATAATGGACCGGAGGCCTGCCTGTTCGCATCCTTCCACGGGAACCATGACCTGCATGTTCCCCCGGGAAATGCGCACGATGTAGTAGGACCTTGTTTCGCCAAGGACCTGCTTTTCTTCGATATTTTCAATAATTCCTGCGCCGTGCATCGGATATACTACGGGACTGCCGACTGAAAACATGTTCTTCTACCTCCAAAATTATTATAACCCAGAGGAAAGAAAAAGTCAAAACGCAAATAATATCATATACGAATAGGTCCGTCAACTTATTTTTTTTCGATTGTATGCACGGAGAACCAGAACACGGAGCCCTCGCCCGGGGTGCTCTCCAGACCGTACCGCGCTCCGTGGCGCTTCAGGATTTCGCTGCAGATGGAAAGGCCCAGACCGGAACCCTCTTTGCTCCGGGCGCCCCGCTGGCTGGACCGCTGATAACGGTTCCAGATGCCCTCCTGCTGGTCTTCCGGCACACCGATTCCGTGGTCTTCCACGCAGAATTTCACCCGGTTTTCGCCGTCCGCTTCAAAATAGAGCCGCACGAACTTGTCGTCTTCGCTGTATTTTACCGCGTTGGACACCAGATTGGAGATCACCTGCTTGATCCGGGCTTCGTCGCCCAGCATCATTACCGGCTGCGGCAGGGTTTCCAGCCGCATTTCGTAGCCTTCCTGCTCCATAATCCTGTAAGTCTGGAAGATGTCCTCCGCAGATTGCTGCAGATCGAATTCCTTTTCTTCGAAGCTTTCCGTGCCGGACTGCACCCGGGAAAGTTCCAGAATATCCGATACCAGATCGGCCAGCCGGTCGGTTTCTTCGATAATGACCCCCAGATGTTCCTCCCGCTTTTCCTTGTTGTCGCCGGAAAGATCCCGGATCATTTCCGCATAGGACTTGATCATGGTAAGCGGCGTCCGCAGATCGTGGGACACATTGGCCATAAAGTCTTTCTGCAGACTGTCTGTGGCCTTCAGCTGGGCCGCTGCGTTGTTCAGGGTCTCCGCCAGTTCCTCGATTTCCGCAAAGCCTTCGCCCCGGAACTCCACGTCAAAATTGCCTTCGCCCAGGGCCTTGGCGCTCTTGCTGATTTCCGCAATGGGGGCGGACAGCTTCCGGGAAGTGAAATATGCCAGCGCCATGCCCAGCACCAGTACCGCAAGAGTCACAAACAGCAGCTGGGAACGCAGAATGCTGACGGCGGGACCCATTGGGGTCAGATAAGCCACCGCATAAAGATAAATGCTCCGGCGATATTCACTGCTCACCTTTCTGGCGTACACCAGCATATCGCTGCCGTTGGCATCCTTGGCGGAGAAGGAAATACCTCCCGCCGGGGAGCTGCCCAGCATCTTCCGGGCATCCGACACCAGATTCTTACTCACCGAAAAGTGCTTGCCGGCCTTGTCGTTCTCCGAAGAAGAAATGGCAAAGGATCCGTCCGATGCTTCCACGTAAAAATACACCTCGTTCTCCGTGGACACGGAGCCCAGGGCCGCGCAGAAAGAATCGTAGTCCAGCTGCTCCGAATTGCTGTAGAGACTGCTGATGCTGTTCATGCTGGACTTGCACTTCCGCCGCATGGAAGACTGATAATATTTTTCCAGGAAAACGGACTGCATGACCCACAGCAGGACCAGCAGTGCCGCGCCGAATACGATAAAAGCCGCCAGAAGTCTGGATCTTAAATCATTTTTCTGACGGCCCTCTTTTTTAAACAGATTAAGCTTCAAATTTATAACCTACTCCGCGAACTGTCTGAATTTTATCCCGGTAAGCACCCAGTCTGCTGCGCAGATTCTTGATGTGGGTGTCGATGGTGCGGTCGTCTCCGAAGAAATCGTAGCCCCAGATATCGGAAAGCATACGGTCCCGGGACACCGCAATATTCTTATTGCGCATCAGGTACGCAAGAATTTCGAATTCTTTCAGGGTAACTTCCACCTTTTCCCCGTCGATGGTCAGGGTTCTGGCGGCAATGTCCAGACGGATGCCCTCGCAGGCAAGAATTTCGCAGTCCTTTTCCTGCTTTGCACCGTTCCGGGCAAGCACGGCTGCGCATCTGGCCATCAGCTCCTTGGGAGAAAAGGGCTTGACCACGTAGTCGTCGATGCCCAGTTCAAAACCGAAGAGCTTGTCGTACTCTTCTCCTCTGGCAGAAAGCATGATCACCGGCGTATTGCAGTCCTTGCGGATCTGCTTTACCGCGGTGTAGCCGTCCAGCTTGGGCATCATAATGTCCATGATAATCAGGTCGTACTGCACCCGGGAGCACTTGTCCACCGCCTGCATGCCGTCTGCAGCCTCGTCGGTTTCGTAATTATTGAACTGCGCGTATTCGCGGATGACCGCACGGATCTTTTCTTCGTCGTCTACAATCAGAATTTTTGCCATAAAACCACCTCGTATGTATTGTACCGCAGTTATTTGTTGAAATGATGAAGTGCCTGGGCCAGAGTTCGAACGCCCGTCAGGCGGATGTCTTCAAAGCTGCCCCGCAGTTTTTCCGCACTGCGATCCGGCAGAAGGATTTCGCGAAAGCCCAGCCGCTGGGCTTCCCGCACGATTTTTTCCGCATTCTGTACCGGGCGAAGGTCGCCGGTCAGGCCGATTTCGCCGATGGCCAGCACGTCCGGCGGAATGCGCACCCCCTTTTCGTCGGACCAGATGGCCAGAGCCACCGCCAGGTCCGTGGACGTACCTTCGGGCTTTAAACCGCCCACCACGTTCACGTATACGTCCCGGGTCACCAGAGAAAGACCCGCCTTCTTTTCCAGCACCGCCAGGATCATGGAAAGACGCTGGCTGTCGATGCCCAGGGCCGTCCGTCTGGCAAAACCTGCGTTGGAAGCCGCCGTCAGAGCCTGGATTTCCATGAGCAGAGGCCGGGTGCCCTCGTAGACCGCCGTTGCCGCGGCGCCCACCGCACCGTCCTCCAGCCCTTCCAGAAAGCTCTTGGACAGGTTCTCGATTTCCGTAAGACCCTCTTCCCGCATTTCAAAGGCGCCGATTTCGGAGGTGGTGCCGAAGCGGTTCTTTAAACTGCGCAGAATCCGCAAATCCTGGCTCCGCTCGCCGGAGAATTGCAGCACCGCATCCACCATGTGCTCCACGATTTTCGGACCCGCCAGCTCGCCGGACTTGGTCACGTGGGCCACGATGAACACCGGAATGTTTCGCCCCTTCCCCAGGTTCATCAGAATATTGCCGCAGGCCCGCACCTGGGACACACTGCCCGGAGAAGCCTCCAGGGCGGAGGTGTACATGGTCTGGATGGAGTCGATGATCAGAAATACCGGTTTTAACTTGTCCGCCGCCTCCAGCACATTGTCCAGGCAGGTTTCGGACAGCAGGTAGAGATTGGAGAGATCACCGCTGCAGATGCGGTCTGCCCGGAGCTTGATCTGCTCCGCACTTTCCTCGCCGGAAACGTAAAGCACCGGTCCCACGGTCTGTGCAATGTGAGCTGCCGCCTGGGTAATGATGGTGGACTTGCCGATGCCCGGCTCGCCGGAAATCAGGGTCAGAGACCCTTCCACCATGCCGCCGCCCAGCACCCGGTTCAATTCCCCGATGCCGGTATCGATGCGGCTTTTGGCTGTGGGCGACACACGGTTCATGGGTACCGGCACAGGAGCCGGTCCTTTTTTTGCAGGCGAGGCCGCAAGTGCCGCAGGTGCCTCCGAAACCACTTCTTCCACGAAGCTGTTCCAGGCGCCGCAGATGCACTGACCCTGCCACTTGGGGCTTTCATAGCCGCATTCCTGACATACGAATACTGTTTTTCTTTTCGCCATAATCATCCTCAAACCGGGAAGTTTTCCGCTGCCGGCAAATTTCCGTCCCGATATCTCTCCGTAAAAAGAAACCGGTGATTTCTCACCGGCTTCCGAATCGTTTTGTTACACTACGGTCTCTTGGTTCCGCACTTTGTGCAGTAGTTGCCGGAGTTCTGTGTTCCGCAGCTGGGGCAGTACCAGTCGTTTGTTTCAGGCTTTGCCTTGCCGCAGTTGGGGCAGAAGTTACCGTTGTTGACAGAACCGCATTCACAGGTCCAGGTTCCAGCCTGGGGAGCCTGCTGCGGCTGAACGGCAGCGTACATATTTGCTACGTTGCCTGCCATGTTGGAAACGCCGTTTACGCCGATTACGGCTGCTGCTGCGCCGTTGGGGTTGTTGGCTGCGTCTACCATTGCCTGGCCCTGCTGGCCGATGGTGTATGCAATGCCCAGAGCCGGATCCTTGAAGGCTGCGTTTCTCTGGAGCTGCTTGATCATTTCCTCGTCCTTTTCGTCTGCTGTTACGGAAGACATACCGCAGGAAACGATTTCAATACCTCTTAAATCTCTCCACTTTGCGGAAAGAACGTCGTTCATGGCATCTGCCATTTCCACGGTGTGTGCCGGCAGTTCGCTGTAGCGGATCTGCTTGGTGGACAGCATGGAGAATGCCTGCTGCAGAGAGGTAAGGAATTCGGTCTTCATCTGGCCGTCCAGCTGTTCCTTATAGTATGCGTCGGAAATGTTGCCGCAGACGTTGGTGTAGAACAGGATCGGGTTGGTCAGGCGGATGCTGTATTCACCGAAGCACTTCACGGAAATGTCGATGTCGATGCCTGCGCGCTGGTCCACTACTCTGAAGGGAACGGGGTTCGGGGTGCCGTACTTGCTGCCCGGAAGTTCCTTGGTGTTGAAGTAGTAGATTCTCTGATCCTTGGGAGCTTCGCCGCCGAAGGTAAATCTCTTGCCCATGTTTTCGAAAACGGCCTTGATGTTGTCGGCCAGCTTTCCGCCGTCAAAGAGGGAAGGTTCTGTGGATGCATCATACTTGAACATACCCGGCTCTGCGCAGTAATCTACGACCTTGCCGTTGTCTACGATGATCATGCACTGTCCGTCTGCTACGGCGATCATGGATCCGTTGGTAATGATGTTGTCTACTCCCCGGTTGGTGGAGAGACCGGTTGTTTTCTTCTGGCCCTTCTTTACGAGAACGTTGGAAGAGAGAGAGTCACAGTAAAAATACTCTTTCCACTGATCGGAAAGAACGCTGGTTGCTGCACTTAATGCTGCCTGAATAAGTCCCATATTAATATCTCCTTTCGGTTTCTTTTAGAAACTGCTGTAAAACGATTTGTTATATATTTTCATGCGCCCTGCGCACTTTATCAGAAATGTCTGCCGCCGCCGGCGTGGGTGTTGCCGCCGGAACTGACGTGGGGTCCGGAGAAGCTTGACCCGCCGCTGTGGACCGGCCCGCTGCCGGGACCGCGGGGTGCCTGCTGCGCCTTCTCCATTCGGGTGACGTGCATTCCCAGAAGAATATCTTCCTCCCGGTGCAGCCGGAAACTGCCGCTCTGCACGTAATTGCCGGCCGATGTGGCGGTGCTTACGGTCTTCATGCTGCTCTTGGCTTTAAACATGGAGATGAAGCCTGCGATGGCCCCTGCAAAGACGCCGCCGATGGAGGTCTTCTCCAGTTTCTCCAGCCAGGTGGGTTCCTGAGGATTCGGCGTCGGACCGGGATCCGGATTGTACTGATTTTCCACGTAGGCTTCCGGTCCCAGGCGGAACAGTTCATCCAGCTGGTACAGACCCACGATCATGGCGTCGCAGTATCTGCCGGACTGCAGGTTTGGCTCCATGTAGTCGTCGATGATGTTCTGGGTATCGTAATTGTGGTATGCCACCGCTTTTCCGCAGGAGCTCTGAGCCCAGTAACGATCGGAGGGATCCAGGCACAGATAGATGGCCCAGCCGCTGTTTTCGGGACCTGCGCCGAAGCCGTATTCGTCCCAGACCCATTCGATGGCACCGGTATCCGTGGTGTATCCGTGTTTGGAATCATCCGTCATGATCAGGATGTCCATATTGTACTTTTCGATGAGCTTGTAAATCTCTTCGTTTAAGACGCTTTCTTCGTAGTCGGTGAATACGTCCGCGTTGTCCACCACTCTGGGAAGATCCGGATTGTTCAGATCCGCCGCAAAGCAGGGCACCGTAAAGGCTGCAATCATCAGCAGACAAAGCAGCATGCGAAATACTTTTTTCTTCATCATGCCACCTCCTTACAGCAGCTGACCCAGGAGCAGTACCGCTCCCGCCGCTATGCCGAACCATTTGAAGAAGAAGCCCCAGGCCAGCGAATTGCTGGAGGGAAGTTCGCCCACGATCTTACCGGTCTGACCGTTCACTGCGTAGCGGTATTTCTTGCCCGCGTACTCGCAGTTGATGATATAGGCCGGAAGAAGGACGTATTTCACGTTGGCGTTCTTCATGCGCAGGCTGTCGGAATACTCCCGCAGATTGGTGTAGCCCACCACCGTCCGATAAATGGCATCCTTGGTGCTGTTCAGAACCCGGCGGTTGGCTCTTCCGATTTCGGAATCCGGATCGGAGTCGAAACGGTCCGCATAAAAGCCCGCCAGATAAGCCCCGTCAAAGGGAACCATCTTGGAAAAATCGTAGGGTTCGATGGAGTCCATCAGCGCATTGTCCATCTTGGTGCTGGCATCCACCGGCACATTGCGGAAACTGACTTCGCCGTCCCGGACAATGTGGTAGTTTCTGGTGGTAACCACCCTTTCCCGGGGAGTTTCCATGATGCTTTCGGTATCGCCACGGAAGTTAACGCTGCCTTCCACCGTACAGTCGAAAAGCCAGAACGGAATGTACACGCCCAGGATTTCGTCGATTTTGTTGTCGTTGAAGAAATTCTTCGGCAGCAGTTTTTTATCCCGGTAGAATGCGTGGACGCGTTCCTTCAGTTCCTTTTTGTCGATGGCAAAAGGAATCAGGGCGTTGGGCTTCATGCCTCCGGCCACACGGTCTGTCAGGACCACGTTGCTGTCGCAGTACGGACAGGTGGTAGCCGCCGTACTCTTGTCGGTTTCCAGAATCGCACCGCAGGACTGACATTGATAGACTGCTGTATTTGACAGAATTTCACCGGACAGGCCCGCCTTGTAATTGCCCCAGTCGAATTCCTCCGTACTGGTGACAATCTCCTGACTGTCGATGATATCGCCCACGGACATTTCGGTGCCGCAGTAATCGCAGCGTACCTGTCCGCTGGAAGCATCAAAGGCCAGCGCCGCACCGCAGTGCGTACACTTGTATTCTGTAATTAATCCCAATGTTTGCCTCCTTGTTTATAAAACCTCTATTACGCTTATATTATAACGAAGATTATTTCAGAATTAAATACAAAAGATGGGAATATTAAGACCGGATAAAGGTTCTTCCGCAAAAAAATAGAGATCCTTATTTCCTGAAATATAAAATCCCCCGGATTGTTCCGGGGGATTCTTGCTGTTCGTCTGTCTGAACTATTCTTCCTGAGATGCCTTGTATGCGGCAACAACCTTTTCGGTGATGTTGCCCGGCAGTTCTGCATAGTGGTCGAATGCCATGGTGAAGGAACCTCTTGCCTGGGTCATGGCGCGGAGAGAAATTGCGTAGTCGAAGAGTTCGGACTGCGGAGCTTCCGCGTGGAGAACCTGGCCGCCGCCCAGCAGCGGTTCCATACCCATTACAACACCTCTTCTGTTGGGGAGGTCGCCCATTACTGCGCCAACGTATTCATCCTGTACGTTGATGTCCAGCTTCATGATCGGCTCAAGAAGTACCGGCTTTGCTTCCGGAATACCCTTGTTGAAGGCAAGTCTTGCAGCGGTCTTGAAGGAAACTTCATCGGAGTCTACCGGATGGTAGGAACCGAAGTACAGTTCTGCGCGGATGTTCTGGCACTTGCAGCCTGCGAGCGGACCCTTTTCCATGCATTCACGGAGTCCTTTTTCAACTGCCGGAATGAAGTTTCTCGGAACTGCGCCGCCGACTACGGAGTCTACGAATTCGAATTCTTCTTCGGATCTGGAGAATCTGATGTAAACGTCGCCGTACTGACCGGAACCGCCGTTCTGCTTCTTGTGCTTTCCTTCTACGTCGGAGGAACCCTTAATGGTTTCTCTGTATGCAACCTTCTGCGGAAGGGTGATAACTTCTACGCCGCTCTTATCCTTGAGCTTGGCCATGATGATGTTGGCCTGGATGTCTCCCTGGGTTACCAGGAGGGACTGATGTGTTTCTACGTTTCTTTCGAATGCGAAGGACGGATCTTCGTCCAGCAGCTTTCTGATACCGGAGGAAACCTTGTCTTCGTCTGCCTTGGACTTCGGTTCGATGGCGGTATAGAGTGTGGGCTGCGGGAATTCGATCTTGGTGAGCTTAACTTCGGTGGACTTATCGCAGAGGGTGTCGCCGGTTGCGGTTACTGCCAGCTTGCCGAGTGCTACGATGTCGCCGTATTCTGCCTTGGGGCATTCACCCTGAGACTTACCTCTGAGGAAGTAAACGGAACCAAGCTTTTCTGCCTTTTCCTGGTTTACGTTCATCAGTTCCACGCCGGTGTTTACGCTGCCGCGAACAACCTTTGCCAGGGAAATTCTTCCGAACTGGTCTGCAATGGTCTTGAATACGTAGAGAACGGTCTTGCCTTCGCCGCATACGATTTCTTCGCCGTCTTCTGTTACGTACGGTGCATGTGCGGTGGGCTTGGGAACGTACTTAATGAAGGAATCCAGAGTTTCCTTGATGCCGGTTCCCTTCAGAGCGGAGCATACGAATACCGGGCAGAGGCCGCCGTCCAGGATGGCCTTGGAGAATCCCTGAGAGAATTCTTCTTCGGTAAAGTCTTCGCCTTCGAAGAACTTGTCCATGAGTTCTTCGGATGTTTCTGCGATTGCTTCGTTGATGGCGTCTGTTTCGTCCATTGTTACAACGGCGGAACCGAACTTTGCCTTGAGAGAAGCAACGACTGCGTCAATATCTACGTTGTCCTTGTCGGACTTGTTGATTACAAAGAATCTGGGAACGTTGAAGTGCTTGCAGGAGTTCCATGCCTTTTCGGTACCGACCTGGATTCCGGCGGATGCATCTACAAAGATTGCTGCAGCTTCTACTGCGCGGAGTGCGGAATTCACTTCACCGACAAAATCGAAGAAGCCCGGGGTGTCAACAAAGTTGAGCTTTACTTTGTTGTATTCTACCGGAACTACGGAGAGGTTGATGGAATATCCCTTTTCGGTTTCCATTTTGTCGTAGTCAGATACTGTGTTTCCGTCTTCAACTCTTCCGAGTCTGGAAATAACTCCTGTAGCAAGAAGTGCTGCCTCGAGGAAAGTGGTCTTTCCGGAGCTGCCGTGTCCTACAAGAGCGATGTTTCTAATGGTCTCGCTGTTGTAACCCTTCATTTTATATGATTCCTCCTAAATTAAATACCATCGTATTTGTTAACTGTTTTGCGGCGGCGCTTAGACAACACAAAGAATAAGGTCTCTGACAGACCGCCATTTGAGAGTATACCATATAACCCTTGAAATAGTAAAGAAAAAATAAAGGATTCGCGGAACTTATGCGTGATGTGTTTTACAGAGCTGATTTGATGCACGCTTGTATGTACAATATTGAGCTTTGCCCCCAGATACACATAATTCACTATCTGGGGGTATAAAAAGTCACTTTTTTCGTGCTGTACATCCCCCCATTTTAACAAAACCGTTCGACTTGGGGCGCATTCTTCACATGAAAGAGGCCTGAAAATTATCAAAATTGACCCCCAATTTGAAAAAACGCATGCCTTGGGGGGAGCCTTTGGGTGTTTCGGATGATCTCAACGCCTGCGTCACGCAATAACAGAATTCTCTAACGCGTGATGTACAAAGAAACACGGGATTATCATGTGTTTTCTATATAAAAAAAGCAAAACCGAAAAATCAGTTTTGCTTTTTCATTATTTTTATACACGACTATTGAACCGCTTCCTTCAGTTTTGCCAGGAAGCCTTCCAGCTCTGCCGGAATATGCTCGAACTTTGCGTAGAATTCTTCGATGCCCCGGACCTCTTCCTGCCAGAGTTCTTTGTCCAGGGAAAGCAGCTGCCGGATATTCTCCGCGGAAAAATCTTCCAGACCTTCCAGATCGATGTCTTCGGGCTTGGGCAGATAACCGATGCAGCTTTCGTCCGCATCCGCACTGCCGTCGCATCTTGACAGGATCCACAGCAGGACCCGGAGATTGTCACCGAAGCCCGGCCACATATAGCGGTCGTTCTCATCGGTGCGGAACCAGTTCACATTAAAGATTTTGGGCGGGTTTTCCAGTTTTGCGCCCACGTCCAGCCAGTGCTGCCAGTAGTCGGTCATGTTGTAGCCGCAGAAGGGAAGCATGGCCATGGGATCGTGACGGACCACGCCCACGGTACCCTTTGCCGCCGCCGTGGTTTCGGAAGCCATGCAGGAGCCCACAAAGACGCCGTGGGCCCAGGATTTGCTCTGGAATACCAGCGGCTGCGTTTTGGCTCTTCTGCCGCCGAAAATGATGGCGGAAACCGGTACGCCCTCGCCGGTAAAGAATTCCGGCGCAATGCAGGGACAGTTCTTTGCAGGGGCGGTAAAGCGGCTGTTGGGATGGGCACCCTTTTCCGTGCTTGTTTTGCCGTTCCAGGGCTGATTGAGCCAGTCCAGACCGTTTTCCGGCGGATTCTTGTCCAGACCTTCCCACCAGACCGTATTGTCATCCATATTGCGGGCCACGTTGGTAAAGATGGTGCCTTCCCGGGTGGCTGCCAGCGCATTGGGGTTGGTCTTGACGCTGGTTCCCGGGGCCACGCCGAAGAAACCGTTCTCCGGGTTTACCGCGTAGAGCCGGCCGTCCTTGCCGGGACGCAGCCAGGCAATATCGTCACCGACGGTCCAGACCTTATAGCCTTTTTTGCGGAATATTTCCGGCGGAATCAGCATGGCCAGATTGGTCTTGCCGCAGGCGCTGGGAAATGCCGCACAGATATATTTCTTTTCTCCCCGGGGATTTTCGATGCCCAGAATGAGCATGTGTTCCGCCAGCCAGCCCTCTCTTCTTGCCAGTACGCTGGCAATGCGCAGGGCGTAACACTTCTTGGAGAGAATTACGTTGCCGCCGTAGGCAGAGTTGACGGAAGCAACCAGATTCTCTTCGGGGAAGTGGGTAATGTATTTTTCCTTTTCGTTCACCTCCGCTTTGGCGTGAAGGCACTTAACGAATTCTCCGTCCGTCCCCAGGGCATCCATAGCTTCCGCACCGATGCGGGTCATGATGGCCAGGTTCAGCACCACGTAAATGGAATCCGTAATTTCGATACCGATTTTGGCAAATTCGCTGCCCACCGCGCACATGCTGTAGGGCACCACGTACATGGTGCGGTCCCGCATGCAGCCCGCATAGAGCGCATCCAGCTTTGCATGCATTTCTTTCGGGTCCACCCAGTTGTTGGTGGGACCGGCCTCGGACTGCTTTTCCGAGCAGATAAAGGTTCTTCCTTCGTCCCGGGCTACGTCTGTGGGTTTGGTGCGGTAATAATAACATCCCGGCAGTTTTTCCTGGTTCAGCTTCACCATTTCGCCGGTACGGCTGGCCTCTTCCCGAAGGGCCTCCAGCTGCTGCTCGGAGCCGTCAATCCAGACGATTTCCGAAGGGAGGGTCAGTCGGGCGACTTCGTCAACCCATTTGATTGCCTCAGCGTGTCTAATCTCCATTTTTCACCTCTAATATCCTTTTATTTTACCGCCCTGGTATCTTCGGCGGTTATTTTACGACCCTTTTCGATGACCGCGATCCCGGGGTCCTCCTGCAGGGCCAGCAGACGGGCATACATTTCCGTGGAACCCCGCAGGCATTTGATCTCCAGGTTGGTAAGTTCCGCCATGCGTTCCACCCGCTCCCGGTCCTCTTCGGGAATGGTCTCATCATCGGAATCCAGCTTCATGTAAACCAGATTCTTGTAGTTTTTGTACATTACGTCCCAGATGTGACGGGCACGCTTTTCCCCGTAGCGCTCCACACTTCTCTCGTATTCCGTCAGCCCGTTGCGTTCCGTTCCCAGCCAGCCGTGACTTAAGAAAATGCTGGCAAAGCGCACCTGGGAATAATCCTCCCGCAGGCAGAGATCCGCGTAGATGCAGTCGTCGCCCCGCAGAAAGCGCAGGGTGGAAGTTTCGCTGCAGATATCCAGCAGTGCATTGCCGCAGAGCATATATGTCAAAATGATTTCATCGTAATCCTTCAGCTCATCGATTTTTTCCTGCAGGGCATCGTGCAGCCGGGAGGGCACCGCATGCAGATGCTCGTCCAGCCAGAAAACGTCCGCTTCGTAAGAAAGATTCTCCAGAAGTTTTTCGATATCCTCTTTTATCATGCTACATCCGATAATCGCTCGTTTCATTGAAATATCCTCCCATTCTTACGGATATTTTATCACATAAAAAACAATATTGATGGTATAATTACTACACTATGAGACTGAATAAATATATCGCGCAGGCAGGAGTAGCCTCCCGCCGCAAGGCAGACGAAATGATCTCTGCCGGAAATGTAAAAATCAACGGAAAAGTCTGCACGGTGCTGGGCACCGAAGTGGGCGAAAACGATAAAGTAATGGTCAACGGACGGCTGATTTCCCCCGCGGAAGAAAAGCTGGTCTACTATGCCCTGAACAAACCTCTGGGCTACATCACCACCACCTCCGACGAAAAAGACCGTCCCACCGTGGTTTCCCTTCTGACCGACGTGACCCAGCGGGTCTTTCCCGTGGGCAGACTGGATGCAGACACCACAGGGCTTCTGATTCTGACCAACGACGGCGAATTTGCCAACCACATCGCCCACCCCCGGAACGCGGTGTGGAAGACCTATGTGGCGGAAATTGACATTGCCATTACCGAAGACAAGCTGCAGCGGCTGCGGGACGGCGTAAACATCGGCGGCTACACCACCAAACCGGCGGAAGCCACCCTTTTAAAGATTGCGCCCCACGCATCTCTGGTGGAAATCCGGATCCGGGAAGGCAAAAACCGTCAGGTGCGCAAAATGTTCAAAGCCGTGGGCGCCCGGGTGGTTGCCCTGGAACGCACCGCCATCGGCGAAGTCCGGCTGGGAAGAACCCACGAAGGAACCTACCGCAAGCTGACCCAGCGGGAAATCGATTATCTGAAGAACTGCTGATCTTTTCCGGAGAACCTGTTCTACCCGTGCATGAAAAAACCGAAAGCAAAAGCTTTCGGTTTTCTTTTTTTCTATTCAAAAAGTCTTGCGTCCGTATGAGGAATGAAGCAGGCTGCGGAGAATTCATCCATGTAGCCCGGTTCGGTGGACAGCTCGATGTAGGTCATGTTGCTCTGAATGTCCATCACCTTCTGCTCCGCCTCGTCGGAGAGCAGCATGGCGCAGGCGCCGGTCAGAGAAGAATTGCCGATATAGCTGTACTTGGACAGGTCTGCCCGGGGCAGCATACCGATGAGCATGGCGCTTTCCATGTTGATGCCGGAGCCGATACCGCCGGCAATAATAATCCGCTCGATGTCGGTTACGGTCATATCCACAGACTTGAGCATGGTGCGGGTGGCGGAGAAAATGGCGCCCTTGGCCCGGATAAAGTTATCGATATCGCCTTCGGAGATAATTACGTCTCTGCCGGTGGCGGATTCGTTTGCCCAGACCAGCACGTATTCCTTGCTGCCGTAGCCGTCGTCCCGGATGCGTTCGTTTTCCACGTCAAACTTGCCGTTGGCGGAAATAGCGCCCACTTTGTAAAGCTGTGCGATTACGTCGATCAGACCAGAGCCGCACATACCGGCGGGTCTGCCCTTGTTTACTGTTGTAAAGTGCGGATACAGGGTCTCCGGGTCGATGGTGCAGCTGTCGATGGCGCCCTTGGTGGCACGCATGCCGCAGGTAATGTCGCCGCCTTCAAAGGCAGGTCCCGCGGAGCAGGCGCAGGTAAGCATGTAGTCCCGGTTGCCGAACACCAGCTCGCCGTTGGTGCCCAGGTCGATGAACAGAGACATCTGGTCGGTGTCCCAGATCATAGTGGGCAGAACGCCGGAGGTAATATCGCCGCCCACGTAGGAACCTACGTTGGGCGCCAGGATAATCTTGGCGTCCGGATTGGCCGGCAGACCCAGGTCAGAGGCCTTCATGGGCTCGTGAGCCAGGAATTCCGGCTGGAAAGGCATCAGACGGATGGAATCTCCGTTGGCCTTGACCAGCAGATGCTCCATGGTGGTATTGCCCGCAATTACGATCCGGGTAATGTCGTCGGGGGTGACCCCTGCAGCCTCGGTCAGCGTTTCAAACATGGGAATGAGGGTCTCTTCCCGGATGGCGTGCTGCAGTCTTTCTCTTCCGCCGGGACGTCCCTGCTGAATAATACGATTGATAACGTCGGCACCGTAACGGATCTGCCCGTTGCCCCGGCTGGTCTTGGCCAGAATCTTTCCGTTCTGCAGATCGATCATAGCCGCGGTTACCGTGGTGGTACCGATATCTATGGCAATGCCCACACCTTTTTCGCTGCAGCCCCGTGCAAGGCCGTGGTCGAAAATTTCTTCGATGGAAGCTTCGTAGCGGTCCAGTTCCGCCTGGGTGCTCAGGTCTGCGGTCTGAATGCCGCTGATAAAGCTGCTGGCACTGGCGGGAACCCAAAGGGTAACGTCCCCTTCCACCTTGCTCTGGCAGGCCAGACGCCAGTTATCTTCGATTTCGTCCGCAGACAGCTGGCTGTTGCTCTTGTCGTAATCCACAGAGCCTGCCATAATGCGCATTTTGCACTTTCCGCAGACACCGGTTCCGCCGCAGGGAGAATCGATTTTCACGCCGCCCTGC
>JAZUDB010000144.1:0-6676 GCA_045639385.1 Anaerovoracaceae bacterium
TGGTGTTGATGGACACCACCAGCCCCAGCTTTACCAGGTTTTCGTAAATGTAGGCAAAGTCCTTGCGAATCATGGGCTCGCCGCCGGTCAGAAGCAAAAACATCATACCCGCATCCCGGGCCTGGCGACCCAGTTCCAGCCACTGATCCGCTGTCAGTTCCTTCGCTTCCAGCTCCGGCGAATTCTGCAGATGCACGTAGCACATGCGGCAGTTGAAATTGCACCGGGCGGTCAGCTCGAAGGTGCCGCTGATGGGCAGACCCAGCAAATTGCCCCGGCTGTGCAGATGACTGGAAAGCATGGGCTCGCCGGTCTTCGGCCGCACCACAGGCCTGGACGAAGCTTGTCCGGGCTGCGCCGCAGAAACTCCCGTATTCACTTTTCCCGAAATATTTTCGCTCATAAAACCTCTTCCAGCGCGCGCACCGCACTTTCGTCCGCCACACGCTTCAGCACGTAAAAAGGTATCTCCGATATGATATTGCTGCAGATGTCCGTAACTTTGGTCATCTGTTCTTTGTTCCAGGTGTCGTAGGAACAGCCGTCCAGCAGCGCTCCCAGCGCCCTCCGCACCCCGGCTTTCTGCACCGGAACCGGCAGGTCCCCATCGATGATCACGATGGCCTTTACCGGCAGCGTCCGGTTCTTGCAAATGTCCGAAGTGCCGCAGTACGGCGACCCAAAGGCATGCCACCGGCCCTCTTTTTTGCGCAGCAGCACCCGGTCTCCGTTGACCACTTCCGCGCCGCGGTACTTTTCCCAAAGGGCCGCATGGGTTGATTTTCCAATCTGTTTCGGTCCCGTGAACAGCAGCGCCTCACCGCCGGCATCCACGTAGGATGCGTGAAGAAAGATGCCGTCAAAATCGATAATCTTGCGGGGAATGTCCATAATTTTCAGGATCAGATTGGTCCCGAGAACCTCCCGCACCGACTCCCGCAAAGAAATCTTGCGGCAGCAGGTCCCGGCCGGGCTGCCCGAAGCATCCGCAGAAGCATCCACCGGAAGCATACTGGCCGCCGGCACATCCGTCAGCAGCACACTGTCGTCGTGCTCATCCAGAAAGACCGTACAAAGACCACCCTTTTGTGCATAGTATTCCCGCAGAGTTTCCCGGTAAACCGGCATCCCTTCCGGAGCCTCCGGTTTTTCGGCAAACGAAATCCGGTAAGAAACATCCGCCGAAGAAGCCGGCTCCGCAAAAATTGCCAGCGTCTGACTTTCCCCGAATTCCGGAGCTTCCAGCCTGAAATGCACCCCGCCGATATTGTAATTGTATGTTTTATTGCTGTTCTGCATAGGTTACAAACAGAATTCTGCTGTAATTCTCGGAATAATGACCGGGCGTTAAGGTAATTTCCGCACCGGGCGCCAGCTCCGAGAAGCTGACCATATACGTAATACCGCCGATGAACAGATCGCCCTGGTGGTTCTTGTAGAAAAGCCGCCCCGCAGAAATCTTCTGTTCGCTCACGTTTTTAATGGTAATTTTATTGTCCATCAGACTGATCATAAAGGTCTCCGGATGCAGCGACACCGCATCGGCAAACAGACCGTAATGATCCACCTTGGCAGAAACCACTTTATCTGCCGCATTATAAGACTTCCGGTTCTTCTCCAGCACCGTCATGCGCTGACCCGGAAGAAGCGTGGTCAGTTCAAATTCGTAGTTTTCGCCCTTCTCTGTCTGCAGTGAAAAGTTCATTACCTGGATGCTGTCCGTGCCGGTATTCTCCAGCGTTGCCACCGCAATGCCGGATACGATTTCGTCGGAACCGTCCTCCACAAACATGCCGGCGTAGGAACCCACCGAAGTAACCTTGACACCGTTTCCCAGTTCCATTACGGTAACATCCTTATCCGGGTCTATTTCCGGATCCGTAGGACCGGGTGTGGGCTTCGGATCTTTCTGCAGCACACCGCTGCCCAAAAGACCGACAACTACCAGCGCTGCAACAATGGCAAGAATTACCCAGATTCCGTTATTTTTCTTTTTTGTTTTTTTCATTTTACAACCTCTACAGTATTATAGAAAAAATGCCCCTGCACTTCAAGCGCAGAGTACCGAAGAAGCCGCGCTTGCAGGATAAATAAAAAAAGAGATCCCACGTTTTTTAAGCCAAATGGCCCGTACACCCAGCTACAGACCGCCAGGAGGTCTCTTCTACAACGAAAATATAACATATTTCTCAGGGTCTTGTCAAACTGCAGTACGCAAGATAGAAAACAACAAAATATCCAACAATACGCAAGATGTCAAACGTAAAAACTCCCGCCCTATACGGATGGGAGTTTTCTAATCACGTTCCTGTAAAAAATTATTCGTATCTTTGCCTGCCAGATATACATTCAGGGAAGGTCTTTCACGATATCTGCCGGCGCAAACCGGGCAGCCGTACTTTCCCTTCCCCGTCCGGGAATTAATAATCGCGCGCCATTCGTGCCCGTCGGAGCATTGCCACCAGACCCGCTTTTTGCTTCCCACCGTTACCATATCCGGCGTTAATTCTCCGTTCTTCGTGGGATGCCACTGGGCCGCGATCTTCGGATAAACCGTGGCAAGATCATTAAAACCGGCAAGCACCTTTCTGCCGGTACAGTACGGGCACCCGCTGGACTCCGACGTCCGGGACAGAATATACGCCTGCCATTCGTGACCCTTTTCGCAGCGCCACCAGACCCGTTTGTTGCTGTACGGTGTTACGGATTCCGGCGTCAGCGGCAGATTTTTCTCGCGCACCCATTCCTTTGCAAGTTCCGGGAAAAGCGATGTAAGGTCGTTGAATCCTTCCGCCACCTGCTTTCCGCTGCAGACCGGGCAGCCGCTTCCCCGGGTTCTGGTACTAACCGATGTGTACCATTCGTGACCCTGCGCGCATCGCCACCAATATTTCCGGGAGGACCCGGCACTTACCGAAGCCGGAAGCACCTGACCGTTTTTGGTCGGATCCCACTCTGCCGCAATGGCGGGATAATTGGTTTCCAGGTCGTTTACCCCGGCAATCACAACGCGGTTTGTACATACCGGACAGTCGCAGCCCTTGGTACGGGATTTAATCTCCGCCTGCCATTCGTGACCCTCTTCGCATTTCCACCAGACCTTTTTGTGGGACCCGAAGGAAATGTTCCAGGGCTGACAATCTGCGTTTTTCTCGTTGTCCCACTGCTTCAGCAAGGCAGTATTGTTGGTGTGAAGACAATACGTATATAAACTTTTGAAGTTGTCTGGATCTTTTGTTTTCACAATCAATACGTCTGCAGATGTTTGCCCTGCAAGCTTTCTATAAATGACTTCGTGGTTTTACGACTTTTTAAAATGACCCCTGCGCTTTTTGGCGCAGGGGCTTGCATTGTTTTGAATTGTTTAGTGATTAGGAGCTGAAGACCATATTTTCATCCGGAGAAACATGATAACAGATACGGTCATCAATTTCTGCCGGTGTAATCGTGCAGGCAGATGCTCCGCTAACTTCATTGAAAATCCATTCTCCAAAATCTTCGTTATACACACCGCAGATTTTCCATGCGTGATTCGATATAAACGAACAGCCTGCAGCAATGCTCTGAGAAAGCTCAAAGTTGTCAAATACAATCTGAGGTTTTTCGTATGTCTTTTTCATCTTATTTACCTCCCTGCCCTACGGACGTCCGGCTTTTCCGTTGCCGGGCTTCTGCGGTTCCTGCTTGCTTTCTACAGTTACAAAGTTCTCAACTGCATTGCTTGCAATTCCGGCTTCGCTGTACGCGACTACGGTAACTGTAAGCGTTCCCGCTTCTGTCGGCTTCAGTTCAAGCTTCCAAACCTTGTTGCCGGACTTCTTGTCAGTTCTTTCGAACTTGGCAGCCTGACCGTTTACAGTTACAGAAGCAACTTCTGCAGAAGTGGTAATCTCTACATTAATCTTGTCGCCGGTCTTTACCTTATCCTTACCATACTTTACGGAGATGAATTCCGGTTCGAATACTTCGATTACCGGTTCTTCCGGAGCTGCTGCAGTATTCATTGCCAAGAAGCTTGTGAACATCGTTTTTGCTGCCAGCTTCGCTACTGCCGGAGAAGATACAAGTGTGGTAAGTATCTCTTCATTTGTTTCAGAATCTACTGCCGGAGCAGATTTATGTGTAATCTTAATGTTGGTAAGAGACACAATACTGGAAACATCCTTATTTTCTGTTCCGTTAGCTGCATCCAGATTCTGAACCATGATTACATTGCTTGTCGTTCCGTTCCAGGTAACAAGGTCTGTAATGTCGTAGTAGCAATCCGTTGCGGTGTTGAAGGTAATGTCTCTGGACACAACCTTTCCCTCAGAATTAAGAGAAGAAACTTTAATTCCGGAAATCTTCGGGTTCACAGACTTTGCAGCAATATGTACCTTATCCACATCGTTTCCATTGCCGTTGATTGTAAAAGCTACGCCCTGTCCATTTGCAAGGTATACTTCGTTGTTAGGACCATAGTTAGAGTAATCGGAAAGGTTCCCGCTGATACCGAATGCATCGATAAAGACGATTCCGTTTACATCTGCGCCTTCTGTTGTAAATGCGCCCTGTCCGAGAATCTGCTGTCTGATTTCAATGAACTGCGGATATCCTTCATTGTCCTGAACGTATACTTCGTTAGCATACTTATCATTCTTTGCAGGATCGTAAATTCTTACTGCATCGAAGTAGTAGTCATACTTACCCGCGCCATCATCATCGAACATTGCAGAGTATGTCGGAGTAACAACAACCTTGTATGCGCCGTAATCAAATCCGCTTCCCTTGATTACCGGAATCTGATACAAAGCGTCTGCATCATTGGTTGTCGGGGTCCAGACTTCATTTGCCTTATAGGTAATATATTCTGCGCCAACTACCGGATTGGACGGAAGAGTTGCATCTGTGCCCTTTTCATTGCACGGTTCGGCATTTACATGCCATACTCCATCTTCGCCGAATGTCCATGTATACTTAATCCACGGATTGTTTTCGTCTACCTTGTATGTATAGCCCCAGTAGGTATCTACAATCCAGTTCTTGATTCGTGTTCCAGCTGCATTGAATACTTCCACCTTGATAGCCCCGGTCTTATTGCTTGTTACAGAAATAAGATCAAATCCGGTTCCGGTGAATGTGAAGGTTGCTGTCGGCCACTCCTGATCAGAAGTCTTCGGGCTTACGGTAACCTTCTTCGCACTGCCATTGCTGTACTTAGTGTAATTTTCATAGGTTCCGTCGAAGCCATAAATATTGTCGGCGTCAAAGTCTTCAAGACTCTTAAATCCCGGACGATCTTCCGCCTGAGTTGCGTCTTTATCTAATGTGCCGGCTTCTTCCCACTCGAAGGATCCGTTATCAAACGTTACAAAGCTGTCTTCGTAGTAAATGATAGTTGCCGGAATAACGGTCAGCTGTTCGTTGAGGTAGTAGTCGTCAGCGCCTTCTTTGATTTCCACGACACAGAAGACTCTTGCCACATCAGACATCATTTCGTTGAGAGTAAATACTGCCGTTTGATTATCTTTGTCGAGAGAGAAAGTACCCCATTCGCCTACCTTATGGGATTCTTCGCCCTTGTTCATTTTACGTACAGCGAGATTTACACCAGGCTGATACTTAACAAATCCCACAAGTGTTGCAGAATCGACAGTCTCCGGAATGTTACTATCATTTTCAAGGACATGCACATTAACCGGCAGACCGAAATCTACGACAACTTCATCGGGAGTCAGCACAAACTCGCTCGGAATCGGGGTTAAGTCAAAGCGAACACCGAAGGATACGTAGGTTTCCCGACAAGTCTTATCGTTATCGTTACGAATTGTAGTCTGAGCACCGTTCTGCTGCTTTCCGCCCTTTTCTTTTTTTGCATCGTCAGAAGGCTCAGAAATAACCAGAGAACTTCTTTCTTCAGGGTCTACTGTAGAGATATCAACAGTATACTGTGCTTCTTCGTCATACAAGTAGTAACCGTCCGGTAAGAGATCCCTTGCCTTGATAACCTGAGCCTCTACTGTTGCGCCCGCATTCAGTTTAATTTCTACGTAATCCGGACCGACAATCACAATTCGGTTTGCATAAGGAATTACATCGCCTTTCGAGTTAACCGGCTGGCCGTATTCATTAACCAGATAGAACTCGTACTTCGTATTTGCGCCGCCCCAAACTACCTGAGGAATCTCAAATATCTTCTGAGCGTGCTTGTCGTAGATATCTATATAATCCAGAACGGCTTCTTCGTTGGTGTAATATACTCCATGAGGAGCTTCACCTTCCATCGCGCCTTTCAGGTAAGCATAGAAAGAAAGTGCAATTTCTTTTTCAGTGATGGAACCAATCTTCCAGACAAACTTTTCTACGCCAGCAGCATCTTTAGTGTAAGTGAAGTAATATGCATCAATCTTTACGGTGCCATCACTGCCTGTCGTAAGAATATTGTCCTCACCGAGAACAGAAGAATATGCTTTGGTGCCATCCTCACTGAAGGTAACAGTCTCCAATGTATCGGATGTTCCCTTGCGGGTACCAATCAGATCCATGTCGGAGGTTTCTGCTTTGGTATAAAGATCATATGCCGTTACTTCAATCTTGTTTTCGCCCCAACGTTCTTCCATGGAATCGGTCTTATCGCCGGTACCAATGGTATCACCAATCTGAAGGGTGAAATCGCTGTCAACAATATCGGTAACCT
>JAZUDB010000145.1:0-6505 GCA_045639385.1 Anaerovoracaceae bacterium
GAAAAGTTGCGTATGTATTTCTGATAGTCGTTCAAGGCTGTTCCTCCGTAATTTATAGACAACATATTATAAAAAATTTCTTGCTTTATATCAATCCTCGTATTAGTATTAGTGCAGATATTTAGCGAAAGTGGGGTGAATTTTTATGGCAAATATCAAATCAGCAAAGAAAAGAATCGGTGTCATCAACAAGAAGACAGTATTCAACAGACGTGTAAAGAACAACCTGAAGGCAATCCTTAAGAACTTCTATAAGGCTCTTGAAGCAGGCGACCTCGATACCGCAAAGGAAAAACTGGCTCTGGCAGAAAAGAAGCTTATGCAGGCTGCTGCAAAGGGAACCATCCACAAGAACACAGCTTCCAGAAAAGTTTCCAGAATGACACTTGCCTACAACAAGGCAAAGGCTGAATAATCTCACCCGTCCCCACACATGCGTATAAGTTAAATACGCTCAGAAAACCCGGATTGTGTCTCCCGGGTTTTTTATTGTGCAAAATGCTTTTCCGGGAAGACTTGTGATATAATCAAAATATGGAAACTTTAGGTATTTATGTTCACATTCCGTACTGTCTGCAGAAATGCAGGTACTGCGACTTCGTTTCGGAGCCGCTGTCTTGTGCTGCGATAAGCCCGGATGCCTATGCGGATAATGTCTGCAGCGAAATTGAAGAAAAGGTAGCGGAATATCCGGATCGTTTTCTGGTAGATACCGTCTTTTTCGGCGGGGGAACGCCTACCTGCATCGGAACCGATCTGCTGGGACGGATTCTGCTGTGCATCCGCAGAAATTTCCGGGTGGCGGCAGACGCGGAGATTTCCATCGAAGCGAATCCGGAAACCGTTACGGAGAAGCTGCCGGGTATTTTACGGTTCCTCGGTTTTAACCGGGTCTCCATGGGGGTGCAGAGCCTGAATGACGGCGTTCTGCAGATCATGGGCCGGGTACACAATGCAGACAAAGCCAGGACTGCGTATCAGAGACTGCGGCAGGGCGGATTTGACAATATCAATCTGGATCTGATGCTGGGCGTACCGGGTCAGACTTTCGAAATCTGGAAGGAAACACTGGACGAAGTGATAGACATGGCACCGGAACATCTGTCCTTTTACAGTCTGCAGCTGGAGGAGGGAACGCCCTTCTTCGAAGACTACCGTGCAGGACTGCTGGACGTACCGGAATGGTCCGAAAACCGCAGAATGTACCGTTATGCGGTGGAAAGTCTGAAAAAGGCAGGATATCATCATTACGAGATTTCCAACGCCGCAAGGCCCGGTTTTGAATGCAGACACAATCTGAAATACTGGACCATGCAGCCTTACCTGGGCTTCGGTACGGCCGCGCACAGCTTTCTGGACGGCAGAAGAACAGACGACGAACATCCGGACTTAAAGGGCGACTTCGTTTTTACGGAGCTGCGCCTGATTGACGGCTTTGACCCGGCGGATTACCGCGCCATGTTCGGGTCGGAATTTATGGAGGACTTTTGTACGGAGAACCTTGTTGAACAGGACCTTCTGTACGTAGGAGATAGAATTAAACTGACGGAGAAGGGGCTGGATTACACCAACCCGGTAATGGAGGAATTACTCAATGGCTGAATACATGATGGCTCTGGATCAGGGCACCACAAGCTGCAGATGCATTCTTTTTGACAAAGAAGGCAATATGATTTCCGTGGCACAGAAGGAATTTACCCAGATTTTCCCGCAGCCCGGCTGGGTGGAACATGACCCCATGGAAATCTGGTCGACCCAGATTGGTGTGGCCAAGGAAGCCATGCTGAAAATCGGTGCAAAGGCTTCGGATATTGCCGGCATCGGCATTACCAACCAGCGGGAAACCACGGTGGTCTGGGACAAAAATACCGGAAAACCGGTTTATAACGCCATCGTCTGGCAGTGCCGCAGAACTGCGGATTACTGCGACAGTCTGGCGCAGCAGGGTCACGGGGAACTGATCAAAGCCAGAACCGGACTTTTGATCGATCCCTACTTCTCCGGAACCAAAATCCGCTGGATTCTGGAAAACGTACCCGGTGCCCGGGAAAAGGCGGAAGCCGGAGATCTGATTTTCGGCAACATCGATACCTGGCTGATCTGGAACCTGACCGGCGGAAAGGTGCACGTAACGGATTATTCCAACGCTTCCCGCACCATGCTTTTCGATATTCACAAACTCTGCTGGGACGAAGAAATTCTGAAGATTCTGAACATCCCGGCTTCCATGCTGCCCACGCCCATGCCCAGCAGCTGCATTTACGGTTACACGGAAGAAGAACTGCTCGGCGGAAAAATCGCCATTGCAGGCGCTGCGGGAGACCAGCAGTGCGCACTGTTCGGTCAGGCCTGCTTTGCTTCCGGCCAGGCGAAAAATACCTACGGAACCGGCGGTTTTCTGCTGATGAACACCGGGGAAACGCCGGTGGAATCCAAAAACGGACTGGTCACCACCATTGCCTGGGGATTGAACGGAAATGTGAACTATGCCCTGGAAGGCTCCATTTTCGTGGCCGGAGCCGCCATTCAATGGCTGCGGGACGAAATGGGACTTCTGAAGAATTCTGCGGAATCCGAAGAAGCTGCCCTGCGGGTACCCGACACCGGCGGCGTCTACATGGTTCCGGCCTTTGTGGGACTGGGTGCGCCGTACTGGGATCCCTACGCCAGAGGCCTGATCTGCGGCATTACCCGCGGAACCACGGCGGATCACGTAATCCGTGCAACCCTGGAAAGCCTTGCATATCAGACTGCAGACGTTCTTTCCGCCATGGAACAGGACAGCGGTATTTCCCTGGATTCTCTGCAGGTGGACGGCGGCGCCTCTGCCAATAACTTCCTGATGCAGTTCCAGGCGGATATGATCGGTACTGTCGTCAAAAGACCTTCCTGCATAGAAACGACCGCTCTGGGCGCGGCATATCTTGCCGGACTGGCGGTCGGTTACTGGAAAAACACAGATGATATTCAAAGCAATTGGAAAGTAAGCGGAAGCTTTGTTCCCTCCGTCAGCGGAGAGGAAAGGGCGGAGAAGCTTGCCGGATGGCATAAAGCCGTGGAAAGAACCAGATAATTATTCTTCGGAAATGCCGAAATACTTCATTACAGCAGCTTTAAACATCTGCGCCGCATGAGAAAGATATTTTTCCCGCCGGAAAGAAACCATCATTCTGCGGGAGAAGTTCTTATTAATGAATGGAATAAGACAGAACTTATTGCTGTCGATACATCCGGATATACCGTCCGGAATAAAGCCGATCACTGTCCCGGTTTCAATCAATTGAAGCTGGGACAGTCTTGTATTGGTAAAACTGACGGAATGGAACTTCAAATCCAGGGCTCTGCAGATCTGGTAGGTGTATTCCGGCCGATTGTCGTTTTTCATAAAGACGATGTCCTGATTTTCCAGCAGTTTTGTGGAAATAATCGGATACTCTGCCAGTGGGTGATCTTTTGCTACTGCCAGAAGATATTTTTCCGGTTCGATGGGATAGCCAGAAAACTTGGAAAACTTGTTTTCGTCGGGAAAAACCAGAACGTCATAATTTTTGATATCCGGATTTTCCTGGGTTTCGATTTCAAAATCGAAGTCGAAATTGCATTCCGGATTGTTTTTTCTGAAATCGGAGGCCAGGCGGATAAAAACTTCGTTGCAGCCTGCAATTCCCAGATGAATATAAGTGCTCTCGTTTCCCATCATGCGGGATATGTCGATTTTTGCCTCTTCCAGATTGGTGTACATTTCACTGACGCATTTCAGAAATCGTTCTCCCTGGGCATTCAGAACGATTTTTTTGCCGGTACGGTCAAAAAGCTTGACGTTCAGTTCTTCTTCCAGATTGTTGATGCTTTTGGACAGGGCAGGCTGATTGACGCCCAGAATTTCTGCTGCTTTGGAAAGATTGTTCAGCTGTGCAACGGTGGCAAAATAGCGCAATTGATTCAAATTCATGGCATACTCCTTTGAAAATCATTTCTATTATATGCTTTTTATATTCCATTTAGCAATATGATTTTCCCCGTTGTTGATTTACTATACAGCCGATGAATACTAAAATTAGTGTGACTATATATGTATGTAAAAAGTATAAATCAGGAGGTGCTTTTACTTATGAAACATTTAGTAGTAAGACCTGAACTCTGCCAGGGCTGCAGAACTTGCGAACTCGTTTGCTCTTTCGGCCATTATCAGCAGTTCAATCCGAGAATGTCCAACGTAAGCGTTCTCGATTTTGAAAAAGAAAAGATTCAGGTTCCGGTAGTTTGCCAGCATTGTGAAGACGCAAGCTGCGTTAAGGTTTGCCCGGTACACGCAATCACCAGAAGCGAAGACGGCGTAGTTACAATCAACTACGACAAGTGCATTGGATGCCGTCTCTGCAAGAATGCATGCCCCATGGGTAACATTTCTTATTCCAGCAAGATCAAGAAGGTATTCAAGTGCGACCTCTGCGGCGGAGATCCCAAGTGCGCACAGTTCTGCCCGACACATGCTATCACAGTAGAAGATGCTGATGCAGTTGACGTTCGCAAGAAGCTTACTGCAGACAAGATCGTTGCAGCAGTAGTTAAGGAGGATTAATTCATGAATTACGGATATGTAGGAACAATCCTGAGAGTTAATCTCAACACCGGAAAAATTGTTAAGGAACCCCTTAACATGAAATATGCAAAAGAATACGTTGGCGCAAGAGGACTCGGAACCAAGTACTTCTGTGAAGAAGTAGATCCGAAGATCGATGCTCTGGGACCGGACAACAAGGTTATCTTCATGACAGGCCCGCTCACCGGTACTGCAGCAACATCCGCAGGACGTTACAACGTAGTATGCAAGTCCCCGCTGACCGGAACCATCGAAGCTTCCAACTCCGGCGGATACTTTGCACCGCAGCTCAAGTATGCAGGATATGACGGAATCATCTTCGAAGGCGTTTCCGAAAAGCCGGTATACCTCTATATCAATGATGACGTAGTAGAACTTCGCGACGCTTCCGCACTCTGGGGCAAGGATGTATTTGAAACCACAGACCTGCTCAAGGCAGAAGTAGGCGATGAATTCGAAATCGCATGCGTATCCAAGGCTTCTGAAGACGGATGCCTCTACGGAAACGTTATGAACGATAAGCATCGTGCAGCAGGAAGAGGCGGCACAGGTGCTGTAGTTGCAACAAAGAAACTCAAGGCTATCGCAGTTCGCGGAACAGGTTCCGTATTCGTAGCAGAACCGGACAACTTCTTCGCAGCGATTACCGATGCAAGAACAAAGCTCCAGGCTCACCCGGTAACAGGAACAGGACTCCGTGCATTCGGTTCCCAGATCCTCATCAACATCATCAACGGTGTTGGCGCTATGCCGAAGAACAACTGGAGAGACGGCTCCGTATTCCCGGATGCCGACATGATCTCCGGCGAAGCTCTCGCAGATAAGTACCTCGTTCGCAACAAGGGCTGCTTCGGCTGCTCCATCGGCTGCGGTCGTGTAGTAGACATCAAAGAAGGACCCTTCAAGTCTGAAGGCGAAGGTCCGGAATATGAAGCAGGATGGGGCTTCGGCGCTGACTGCGGCGTAAACGACCTGGCAGCAGTTTGCAAGGCAAACTTCCTCACCAACCAGTACGGCGTTGACGCTATCACCATGGCAACCACCGTTGCTTGCTGCATGGAACTCTGCGAAATGGGTGCCATCGATGCCGAAAAGGAAATCGGATTCCCGGTACACTTCGGTGATGCAGAAGCTATGGTTAAGCTGACCGAGCTTGCTTGCAAGCAGGAAGGCTTCGGAAAGATCCTCGGACTCGGCTCTTACAGAATGGCAGAAAAGTACGGTCATCCGGAACTCTCCATGTCCGTAAAGAAGCAGGAAATGCCGGCATACGACGGACGTGCTATCCAGGGTATCGGCCTTGAATATGCAACCTCCAACAGAGGCGGCTGCCACGTTCGTGGTTATGTTATCAGCCCTGAAGTTCTGGGAATTCCGGTACAGACAGACCCGCTCGTAACCGAAGGCAAAGCAGCTCTCCTGAAGACATTCCAGGATCTGACCGCTCTCGTAGACGCTTCCGGTATCTGCCTCTTCACAACCTTCGGAATCGGACTTCCGGAAGTTGCCGCAATGTACAGAACCGCAGTAGGCTCCAACGAAACCGACGAAGAAATCCTTCTCAAGGGCGAACGTATCTGGAACCTGGAAAAGCTGTTCAACATCGCAGCAGGCGTTGAAAAGGATACACTCCCGCCGAGACTTCTTACCGAACCGCTTCCGGAAGGACCGGCAACAGGCAAGGTAAGCCAGCTCGAAACCATGCTCAAGGAATACTACGCAGTTCGTAACTGGGATGAAGACGGTGTTCCGACAGCAGAAAAGAAAGCTGAATTAAATCTTCAGTAATACAACTGATTCATAAGTAAGTTATCAGCCGAAAGAATCCGGAAGCAGAGAAATCTGCTTCCGGAATTTGAAATTATAGGGAAATATGATAAAAGTTAGCTTTTTTGCCTATTA
>JAZUDB010000146.1:0-11698 GCA_045639385.1 Anaerovoracaceae bacterium
CACAGTGACCTACTCGCGGGGCATCTCACCCCATTCCTCCTTTACCTTGCGGCAGCGGCTGACTACTTCCTGTTTAGTTCACTGAAAGTGTACCACACGGGAATTACCGCGGTCAACGAACAAAAATGACGAAAAAACAAAGCAGCTTTTACATTTTTAACAAAAATACATCGAAAAACAGCTTTCTTCCAAGGAATACAGTATAAATATTCACGCAGTAAGTATATATGCAAATAAAAAGCCCTCCGGAGAAAACTCGAATTTTCTCTCAGGGCTTTTTTATTTGCGTTTTGAATGCTTACGGCCGATTTTCGGCATTCGTTCCGCCGGACAGTTTAGAGCAATCAAAAACACCCCGGCCGGGGAAAATACGAAGCCGGTAGGAAAGACTTCCAAGGGGTTTGTGAGGCACGCGGAACCAAGTGCCGAACAAAACCTGCGGAAGGCTTACCGTGAAGCCGACGGAGCTTTTTCCCGGAGGGGTGTTTTGATTGCAATACATATTTTGGCTGCGGCGTTTACATTCCGCACATTTTCCGGAACTCTTCTTCGCTGAGAATGGCAATACCCAGGTCCTGGGCCTTGGTCAGCTTGGAACCCGCAGCATCCCCTGCCAGCACGTAGCTGGTCTTTTTGGAAACGCTTCCGGAGGTCTTGCCGCCGAAGCTTTCGATGATGGCGGAAGCCTCGTCCCGGGTCAGTGTGGGCAGTGTGCCCGTCAGCACGAAAGTCTTGCCCGCAAAGCGGTCATCCTTCTTTTTTGCTGCCGCTCTGGACTGCATATTGACCCCCGCCGCGGCCAGTTTTTCGATGCAGCGAAGATTCTTTTCCAGGCGGAAGAAGCTTACGATTTCCGCCGCTACCACGTCACCGAAATCCGGCAGCGTCTTCAGCTCTTCTTCGGTTGCTGCCATCAGCGACTGCATGTCCGGATAGTTCTGGGCCAGCACTTTGGCGCTCTGTTTGCCCACGTTGCGGATTCCCAGGCCGGTAATCAGCCGGTCGATGTCGCAGTCTTTGGACTTTTCGATGGCCGCCAGAATGTTGTCCACACTCTTTTCCTTGCCCACCAGGCCTTCTTCGATCAGTTTTTCCCGGTAGTTCTTCAAGAGATACAGATCCGGTATCTCCTTCACGTAGCCCTCGGAAATCAGGGCTTCGATGGCGGAAGGACCGAAGCCTTCCATATTCATGGCGTCCTTGGAAATAAAGTAGGCCATGGAACGGCTGTCCTTGGCGGGACAGCTGCTGCCGGTGCAGCGCATATGAGGGCCGTCCTGCTCCCGCTCTGCCGGGGCACCGCAGACCGGGCAGACCGCAGGCATTACAAAGCGCCCGCCGCCCCGGTGCTCGGAAACCCGCAGTACTTCGGGAATAATATCTCCGGCCTTCTGCACGACAACCCGGTCGCCGATGCAGATGGCTTTTTCGTCAATGTAATCCTGGTTGTGCAGGGTAGCCCGGGAAACCGTGGTTTCCGCCAGGCGCACGGGGGTAAGCACTGCCAGCGGGGTCAGCCGACCGGTGCGTCCTACCTGCACCACAATGTCTTCGATGGTGGTTTCCTTCTGTTCCGGCGGATACTTGTAGGCCACCGCCCAGCGAGGCACCTTGGAGGTCATGCCCAGCTCTTTGCGCATGGCCAGGCTGTCCACCTTTACCACCGCCCCGTCCAGACCGTAGTCCAGGCTCCAGCGGATATCTCCAATGTGTTCAATGCCCTGCCAGACCTCTTCCGCAGTCTTTGCCACCAGGGGTTCTTCCAGCACGTGGAAACCGATGGAAGCCAGCCACTGCAGGGTTTCGTAATGGGAGGAAAACTCCTTTCCCTCCGCGATTTCCAGATTGAAAATAAAAATGTTCAGACCGCGCTCGGCTACCACCGCCGGATCCAGCTGACGCAGGGTCCCCGCCGCGAAATTCCGCCGGTTCTGATAAGTTTTGCCCCCGGAAAGCTCCTGCTTTTTGTTGGCTGCTTCGAAGTGGGCACTGTCCATGTAGCACTCGCCCCGGACCTCCAGATAAGGCAGATCAATGGGCAGGGTCTTGGGAATGGCGTCGATGACCAGGGCGTTTTCGTAAACGCTTTCCCCGATGGTACCGTCCCCCCGGGTGATGGCGTCTTCCAGTTTGCCGTTGCGGTAGCGCAGCACCAGGGTCAGACCGTCGATTTTCTTTTCCACGGTAAAACGCGCGTCCGGATACTGGGCCAGAATGCCCTCCGCAAAGGAAATCACCTCTTCCCTGCTGAAAACGTCCTGGAGAGAAATCACCGGTACGTCATGGTGCACCTTGCGGAATTCCCGCCGGGCCGTGCCGCCCACCTTTTTGGTGGCCAGGGAGTCCGTCCGGGCAAATCCGGGGTACTCCGCCTCCAGCCGGCGCAGTTCCCGGGTCAGCGCATCGTATTCGAAGTCCGAAATTTCCGGGTCGTCGTCGTTATAGTAGCGGTTGCTGTGATACTCGATCTGTGCGTACAGATCGTCCATTCTTTTTTTGATGTCCTGGTTTTCGCTCATGTTTTTTCTGCCGGGCAAACCGGTCTGCTTGAATAAAATACCGGGCAGAGTCCGGTATTATCTGGTATATATGGATTTTAAAAATTCTCTGGTGCGTGCTTCCTTTGGGTTCTCGAAGAACTCTTTGGCCGGACCGCTTTCCACGATCTGACCGTTCTCCAGGAAGATCACCTTGTTTGCCACGCTGCGGGCAAAGCTCATTTCGTGGGTCACGATAACCATGGTCATGCCGGAAGCCGCCAGCTCCCGGATTACCGAAATAACCTCGCCCATCAGCTCCGGATCCAGCGCGCTGGTGGGCTCATCGAAATAGATGATCTCCGGATCCAGCACCAGACCCCGGGCAATGGCAACCCGCTGCTGCTGACCGCCGGAAAGCTGGGAAGGATATTTCTCCGGCATGGAGTCCATACCCACCCGCTTCAGGGTTTCCATGGCCTTACTCTCCGCCTCGGCCCTGCTCATGCGGCCGGTGACCACCAGGCCTTCCGTTACGTTCTGCAGTACGGTTTTATTCAAAAACAAATTAAAATTCTGGAATACGAAGGCGGTTTTGCTGCGGATTTTCGCAATATCCTTTTTGCTGACTTCCGCCAGCACGTAGGGTTCTCCGCAGAACTCCATCTCGCCGCCGTCCGCCCGTTCCAAGAAGTTCAGACAGCGCAGCAGCGTGGTTTTTCCGGAACCGCTGGGTCCCAGCACCGCAATAACGTCTCCCTGGGACACTTCCAGGTCGATGCCCTTCAGCACCTGATGTTCTCCGAAGCACTTCTGAAGATTCGTTACTTTTACCATCTACTTTGTACCTCCGTAAGAACCCAGCTTCTTTTCGCCCCAGCGCTGCACAAAGGTCAGGATGGTGCAGAAAAGCAGATAAATCAAGGCCACTTCCGTGTACAGCCCCAGAGATTCGTACACTCTTCCGTTAATAACCTGGGCTTCCCGGAACATTTCCGTCACCGTAATGGTAGCTGCCAGGGAAGTTCCCTTGAGCATGGAAATCAGGGAGTTGGACAGGGACGGAAAAGCAATGCGCATGGCCTGAGGAAGCACGATACGTCGCATAATCTGCAGGTAGTTCATACCCACGCAGTAGCCGGCTTCCAGCTGACCGCCGGGCACCGCTTCCAGTGCCGCGCGGACGCTTTCCGCCATGTAGGCGCCTTCATTGAAGCCGAAGACCAGTACTGCCGCCAAAAAGGCGTCCAGCTTGATGCCCACGCTGGGCAGTCCGTAAAACACGATGTACAGCTGGACCAGCAGCGGCGTGCCCCGGGTAATCCAGATGTAAAAGCGGCAAAGCTGCCGCAGCACCTTTACCTGGGCAAACTGAATCAGGGCCACCACCACGGAGATGAGAAAGGCCAATGCAAATGACAGTACCGTTAAAGGTACCGTCACTTTTACTCCGTATAATAACAGTTTCGGGAAGGCATCGATCAGGATGCCCCATAATCTTTCGCTCATTACTGTTTGCTGTAGTCAGCGCCGAAATACTTTACGGAAAGCTCCGCCAGCTTGCCTGCGTCACGGAGTTCCTTCAGGATCTTGTTAACTTCCTCAATCAGCGGCTTGGCGTAATCGGTCTTTGCCACCGGAATGCAGTCCATTTCCACTTCATCAGCGGAAGTAGCCGCAATGCGGATGGCTGCGTCCGGATGCTGCGCCAGATAATCCGCAATGGATCCGGCTGCGTTTACGGTACCGTCGATTCTGCCGGCCAGCAGCAGCTCGATGGTATCGGTGAGGGTATCTACCGGAGTAACCGTGGCACCGTACTGTTCTGCCAGGATGGCGTAGGTGCTGGATGCGGTATTGGCGGTAACCTTGCCCTTCAGGTCTTCAAAACTGTTGATTTCCGTGTTGTCGCTGCAGACCACCAGAACGGTTCCCATGTACACATAGGGATCGGAGAACCAGTACTTTTCGGCTCTGTCTTTGGACCAGCCCACGCCGTTGCAGGCCATGTCAAAGCGACCCGCATCGATACCGGCCAGGATGGAATCCCAGGGTGTTTCTTCAAAGCGTGCTTCCACGCCCAGTTTTTCTGCAATTAAAGCGCCCAGCTCCACGTCAAAGCCGGTCAGCTTGTCGTTTTCGTCATGATAGGTATAAGGAGCCCAATCTCCTTCCGTTGCAATGGTAATAAATCCGCGCGCTTTGATTTCTGCCAGCAGATCTTTCGATTCCGCTTCCTTTTTGCCACAGGAGCAGAGGGTAAAAATCATCAGCAGACAAAGGCTTGCTGCAAGTATTTTTTTCATGGTAATTCTCCTTTTCTTTATATTATTCATTATATTCCAGCAAAGGCTTTCCCGCAAGAAAATAAAACTCCCGGACCCTTCGGTCCGGGAGCTGTATAAACGGTTTTCGCAATGCGCGGGATTACATCATGCCGCCCATTTGCTGCTGCATCATGGCCTTCTGCTGTGCTGCCAGCATGTCCTTTTCGGCCTTGTAGTCGATGATGCCTGCTTCTGTGGTCAGGAGCAGAGAAGATGCGGAAGCTGCGTTCTGCAGTGCGGATCTGGTAACCTTAGCCGGGTCTACAATACCTGCAGCGATCATGTCTTCGTAAACTTCGGTTGCTGCGTTAAAGCCTACACCCTTAGCTGCATTCTTTACTGCATTTACAACAACGCTGCCTTCCAGACCTGCGTTGGTTGCAATCTGGCGAACCGGTTCTTCCAGAGCTCTTACGATAATCTGTGCGCCGGTCTTTACGTCGCCTTCCAGACCTTCGGTGAACTTTGCCACTGCCGGAATGATGTTGACCAGAGCTGTGCCGCCGCCGGGAACGATGCCTTCTTCTACGGCTGCCTTGGTGGCGTTGAGAGCGTCTTCAATACGAAGCTTCTTTTCCTTGAGTTCGGTTTCGGTAGCAGCACCGACCTTGATAACGGCTACGCCGCCGGACAGCTTTGCCATACGTTCCTGAAGCTTTTCCTTGTCGTATTCGGAAGTGGTGGTTGCATAAACGGCCTTGATCTGACCGATTCTTGCTTCGATTTCCGCCTTGCTTCCTGCACCGCCTACGATGGTGGTGGAGTCCTTGTTTACCTTAACGGTGGATGCTCTTCCCAGAAGGTCGAGAGTTGCGGTCTTGAGTTCGTAACCCAGTTCTTCGGTAATTACGGTACCGCCGGTCATGATGGCGATATCCTTGAGCATATCCTTACGTCTGTCGCCGAAGCCCGGAGACTTTACTGCGCAGCAGTCCAGAATTCCGCGGAGCTTGTTTACAACCAGAGTTGCCAGTGCTTCGCCTTCTACGTCTTCTGCAATGATGAGGAGCTTCTTTCCTACCTTGAGAACCTGTTCCAGAAGAGGCATTACTTCCTGGATGTTGGAGATCTTCTTATCGGTAATGAGGGTGAGCGGATCCTGCATTACGTTTTCCATCTTTTCTGTATCGGAAATCATGTATGCGGAGAGGTAGCCTCTGTCGAACTGCATACCTTCCACTACTTCCAGGGTGGTACCCATGGACTTGGAGTCTTCTACGGTGATAACGCCGGAAGTTCCGACCTTTTCCATTGCCTGTGCAATGAGTCCGCCGATTTCTTCATCTCCGGAGGAAACGGTGGCAACCTGTGCGATAGCTTCGGAACCCTGAACCGGAATTGCAACGTCCTTCAGTGCTTCTACGGCTACGTCTACGGCACCCTGGATACCCTTCTTCAGGATCATCGGGTTTGCACCTGCCGCTACGTTTTTGAAACCTTCGTGAATGATGGCCTGTGCCAGCAGAGTTGCGGTTGTGGTACCGTCACCGGCAACGTCGTTGGTCTTGGAAGCAACTTCTTTTACCAGCTGAGCACCCATGTTTTCAAATCCGTCTTCCAGCTCGATTTCCTTAGCGATGGTAACACCGTCGTTGGTAATGAGCGGAGAGCCGTACTGCTTTGCAATAACAACGTTTCTGCCTTTAGGTCCCAGTGTAATCTTAACTGTATTTGCAAGCTGGTCTACGCCGCTCTGCAGTCTTCTTCTTGCGCTTTCGCCATAATCAATTTCTTTTGCCATTTTTTTGTCCTCTACTTAACGATAGCTAAAATGTCCTTGGTATCTGCAAGCAGGCAAGCCTGTCCGTCTACGCTGATGTCGTTTACCGCATACTTGGAATAGATTACTCTGTCGCCTACCTTGATGTCTTCGGTTACAGCGGAACCTACTGCAAGTACGGTTGCCATGGTGCTTTCTTCCTTTGCAGATGCTGCCAGGAGAAGTCCGCTGGCGGTCTTTTCTACAGCTTCGTCCTTCTTAAGAAGAACGCGGTCTCCCATAGGTACGATTGTCATTTTCATTCCTCCTCTATTGATTCTACCCGTTCAGGACCACACCTTGCGCCTTTAAGGGCGTACTGTGCGCCCGGCGGGTCTGCTTTAACTTAAAAATTCGCAACATGTATTATAACACAGTTTTTTATTTATATCCACGTATTTCCACTTCTACTCCCAGAATATTGAAAGAAGTCATGGAAGAAACCACCCGGCTTACGTATTCCTGCAGTTCTTTGGCAGAGTTCCGGATTTTAGCCCCCCGTTCCGCCAGGATAATGGCCCGGATATACATGCCCGCATCGCTGTTGATGCTGGCGGAAAACAGCAGCTGGGCGCAGCCGGGAATCTGCCGGATGCCGTAGTCCACGATTTGGTTGATCACCTTGTCGGATATTTCGTAGGACCCCAGATAACTGTAGGTGGGACGCACCACGGTCTTTGCCCTGTCCTCCTCGGAATCGAAAGAGCGCCGGGCATCGATGAAGTAGCCGGAAAACTGCTTCTTTACCTGAAATGTGGGGGCCGGAATGGTATGCATGCCGGATTCGCTGCGCATGGTCTTTGCGGTCTGGCGCTGCTTTTCCGTGGTAATATCCTCGATCTGAATTATTTCCTCCGGCCGGGGCAGCTGCAGACGATCCGCAATTTTGTAGATCATATCGTCGGAGGTCCCCAGAATCAGAATGTGCTCCGGCTTGTATTTTGCAATGGCAAAACGCACCTGACTGCAGTGATCCTCATCCGTAAAGATGGCGGTCTTTACCGCGCCGATGCGGGTTTTCTCCCGCTTGGCGGATTTTCCCGCGGCAATGCTTCCTCCCGCAATCAAAAGCCCGTCATCGATGATGGCGTCCGTCTTCAGCTTTGCTGAAAGCTCTATGGCGTTGTAGCTTTTTCCGGTACCGCTTTTGCCGGAAAGGCCTGTGGTCTTCATCTTTGTTTGCTTCCTGCTGTTCTACTCGGTTTCGGTGTTGGTGATGATCCGCAGAATCTGCTCTGTGGTGGAGCCTGCGGGAATCAGATATTTTCCGGACTTGATCTTTCCCTCGTCCACGCCGATTTCCACGCCTTTGGTCCACAGAAGATTATAAAAGGTCAGATAATCCTCGTCGGAAAAACCGTAAGCTTCCGCCGTGCGGCGCACCGCAGTCTGATAGTCGTCCGCGGCCGTCATCGTTACCGTAATTTCTGCGGGACTGCGGAAGTTCTCGTCAAAGCTCACCGGCGGATTTTCCTCTCCGGTCTGAGGCCGGGGCTGATCCGGATCTTCTTCCGGCGCCAGATCGATGCCGGAAAAATCGATATCGATGACCGGTGCTTCACTCTTTCCGGCAGCCAGATAGGAAGAATAATTCATAACCTGTCCCATCCGCCAGTAAATCACGGAAACCACTGCGGCCAGAATGAACACCGTCACCAGGATATCGCTGTTATGATAAATAAAATCGCTGATTTTTTTCATTTTCGCGCGTCAAAAGAAAAGACGGCCATGCAGCCGTCCGGGGTCTTTTACTCAGTTTTCAAAGCTGAGGAAGGATGCAAAGCCGGTCATTTCCAGCACTTCCATCACCATACTGTTGACCCCTTTGAGCTTTAAAGAGCCGCCCTTGCGGGTCATTTTGCGGTGCAGATTCAGCATCATGCGCAGACCTGCACTGGAGGTATATTCCAACTCGGAGAGGTTGAGCACCACATTTTCAAAACGATCGGCTACGTTGTCTGCAATTTCCGCAACTTTTTCCGCGGTGTTGGCATCCAGCCTTCCGATCAGAAGAAGTTCCCCTGTTGTATCTCGGTTAATTAATTTTACGTTCATCCTTTTTTCCCTAAAAAAATGTTTTTCTGCAAAGAAATTATAGCACGCCGGTGCAGGATTTTCTATAAAGATTGTATGAAGACCGCAGGGCTTCCGGGGGACTATTTCCGGCCGTTCTTATTCGTCTTTGCGGCGGGCTGCCCGCTCTTGGGCAGGGTGATTACACAGCTGGTTCCCACGTTCACCTTACTGGTTACCGAAAGGGTGCCGCTGCACATGTTCTTCAGGCGGCTGTTCACATTAAAGAGTCCGATGTGGGTGTCGGCGCTGTCACGGAACTTGCCGGCTTCAAAGCCCACGCCGTCATCATTGATGGTAATAACGAAAGCGTCGTCCGTCTCGAAGGCGGAAATCTGTACGGTTCCGCCGCCCTCTTTTCTGCTGACCCCGTGCTTGATGGCGTTCTCCACCAGCGGCTGCACGGACAGCGGGGGCAGATAGAAGTTCGACGCAGCAATATTTTTTTCGATCCGCAGCTCGTCGCCGAAGCGGAGTTTTTCCAGATAAAGATAGGCGTCCAGGTGAGAAAGCTCCTCTTCAAAACGCACCGGCCGGTCATCCTTCAGCGAATTGATGTTCTGGCGCAGATAATCCGAAAAGCGGCTTACGGCCTCCTGGGCCTGTTCCGCATCCTGCTCAATGAGGTAATAAATCGTATTCAGCGAATTGTAAATGAAATGGGGCTGAATCTGGCTCACCATCAGGCTGGCCTTGGATTCCGTCAGTTCTTTCTGCGACAGTTCGATCTGCCGGGCTTTATTGATATACACGCTGACGTACAAAACAACACCGGCAATGGCACTGATGGCTTCCGAAGGAAAGTTTCGAACCAAAAGCCTGCAGATTGCCGCAGTCACGGGCGTAACGATAATGCAAGCCCAGGAGCGCAGTCTTTCCTTGGGAATCAGTTTTCCGCAGCTTAAAATCAGCATGAAATCGAAAAACAGCAGCGCCGCGGGAATGAATTCCGCCGCCGCAAAAGCCGTCCGTATGGACAGTTCTCCGGCCGCCGTATAAAAAAGGAACCAGTTGTTTTCCTGCAGGAATCCCACGGTCCACAGGATGCAGACCGTTCCGCAGAAAAATGCCAGCACATAGGACGTGGAATCGTGAATGTAAACGGACTTCCGCAGGTCCGAAATAATATACATGCTCAGGAAGAATGCGGCTGCGATTTCCAGCACGTAGCAGGCATATTCCAGCCACAGCACCGCTGTTTCATAACCGGAAAGCCCCACGAAATGGTCCCGGACCAGAGCGCAGCTTACCACCGCGATCAACGTAAAAAACAGCGTCAGGACCCAATTGGCAGCGATTTTCTCTGCACTGTCCCTGCGGATGTGTCTTTCCGAAAAGAGCGATGCGGTAATAATCACCAGCGTCAGCAGCACGGCGATCTCCACACCCCGGGAAAAATATGGTTGAATTACCACTGATTGCAGTTTAAACATCCTCAATACCTCTGAAAACTGAGTTCCGCGTTGGTCATTTCACCCCAGCTGTACTGGGACATAAATTCCCCGGCATAGCTGTTGATGGCAGCCACGTCACCCCGAAGGAAATCGTAGTAATCGCAGTCTACCGCGGAAGCATCGATACTCATCTTGCCCCGCTGCAGATTTAAAACCGCCGAAAGACCCTGCTCGGCGAAAGTATCCACCAGGTCCTTGCGGATGCCCCGCAGATAGGAATCGTGACTGCCGTCATCCTCCCAGAGGTTGGAAATAATTTCGCGGTTGCTGCACAGGGTGCCCCGCCGGGAAACGATGTAGGCCAGCATTTCCTTGGTTCGGTCGTACTTGAATTTCATGGGTTTTCCGTCCAGGAACACCTCAAAATTGCCGAAGCACTGAAAACGGATGCGCTTCGTGCCGGGAATATTGTCCCCCGCATACTGATGCTGCAGCTGCCGCAGGTTCTGCAGTTCCCCCGCCACCTTGGCCGCGGTAATGGGCTTTAAAATATAGCCATTGGCGTGGAGCTGAAATGCATCCTGCATGTAATCGTCAAAACCCGTGGAAAAAACGATGGCGGTACGGGGACTGGAAAGCTTGATCTGTCTGGCCAGCTCCATACCGTTCATTCCCGGCATCTGAATATCCAGAAAAGCCGCGTCATAAGTTCTTTCGGTCAGGCTTTCCAGGGCAGCCCGGGGAGAACGGAAACCGAAAACCTCCGCCTGGGGATCCGCTTTTTTTATGGCGGAAACCAGCGCGTTCAAACCCATATTTTCATCATCTGCAGCAAGTATGATCATCCTTAAACCCCACGATAAAATACAAAACGGAACATCACGAAGAATAAAATCATGTGTCCCATATAAATCAAAAGCGAATGTCTTCCGAAAAACTCCGCAAAGGCGCAGCGGAAGTCCGGAAACAGCGGCTTCTTTTCCCGGTAAAGGCTGTCGCCCAGCACCGTTCCCAGCAGGAACCAGCCCATGTGGGGAAGCAGCGGGAAATAATCGAAAGCCTGAAACGTTCTGACCCGCAGGCCGAACATAAAGATCCACGGATTCAGAACCCGCACCTCAAAATACAGCCAGTAGCCCGTCACCAGAATGACCGCTGCCAGCACGGTCCGCAGCCACAGCGGCAGTCTGCGCATCAGACCGGACAGCAGCATGCAGGTGCCGATGGTATGCAGCACGCCCCACTGGATCTGCACCATGCCGGAACAGGTTCCGGACAGATACAGGGCTTCGGTGGCTCCCGTCAGCAGAAAGGCACAGCAGAGCACCGTCAGCCCGGACCGGAGATGATGCGTTCCCAGGCAGGAACACAGGCCGGAAAGCAGAATAAAAAAGGCGCCGAAATACTGCTTTACAAAACGTACCGCCGGAGGCCAGGAAACGTCCCAGCCGCCGAAAAAGTCCGCGAAAGCAAAAAAGTGTATGCAAAGCATGCAGAGGACGGCCACGCCTCTGGCAAAATCCAGTTCATGTATGCGTTTGTGTTCTTCGGACAGCGTCATTTTTTTTATTTTATCATGTTGCAGACTGCAAAGCATTCTTTTTCCGGCAGCGGTCCTCTTTTTTCCATAAAAAAACCGGAACCGCTGTTTTCAGCGGTTCCGGAGCT
>JAZUDB010000147.1:0-7389 GCA_045639385.1 Anaerovoracaceae bacterium
TATTCGCGCCGACCGAAAGACGGCGAATTTTTGACGTATATTATTATAAAATTAATATAAGATAAGAAAAAACAAGGAGAATTTACCATGTATCAGGTAAAAAAGAGAGACGGCAAAGTCGTTGAATTTGATCTTGCCAAAATAAGCGACGCCATCACGCTCGCTTTCGAAGCACAGGAAAAGCAGGTTCACCCCCAGATAATCGACTTTCTCGCACTGAAGGTCACGGCTGACTTTGAGCCCAAGATTAAAGAGGGCCTTATCGCGGTCGAAGATATTCAGGACAGCTGCGAATCCGTTCTCGTTCAGGCAGGATACGCAGACGTTGCAAAGGCTTACATTCTCTACAGACGTCAGAGGGAAAAGCTCCGTTCCCTCAAGTCCACCGTTATGGACTACAAGGATCTGGTAGACTCTTACCTGAAGATTTCCGACTGGCGTGTAAAAGAAAACTCCACCGTTACCTACTCCGTCGGCGGACTGATTCTTTCCAACTCCGGCGCCGTTACCGCCAACTACTGGCTGTCCGAGGTTTATGACGAAGAGATCGGCAACGCCCACAAGAGCGGCGACCTGCACATCCACGATCTGTCCATGCTGACCGGTTACTGCGCAGGATGGTCCCTGCGTCAGCTCATCGAAGAAGGTCTGGGCGGCGTTCCCGGAAAGATCAGCTCTGCTCCCGCAAGCCACCTTTCCACCCTCTGCAACCAGATGGTCAACTTCCTGGGCATTATGCAGAACGAATGGGCCGGCGCACAGGCGTTCAGCTCCTTCGATACCTACCTGGCACCTTTCGTAAAGGTGGACAACCTGAGCTACAAAGAAGTCAAGCAGTGCGTACAGAGCTTCGTGTACGGCGTCAACACCCCGTCCCGCTGGGGTACCCAGGCACCCTTCACCAACATTACCCTGGACTGGACCGTTCCCGCAGACCTGAAGGACAAGAAGGCCATCGTGGGCGGCAAGGAACTGGACTTCACCTACGGCGACTGCAAGGCCGAAATGGACATGGTCAACAAGGCCTTTATCGAAATCATGATCGAGGGCGACTGCAACGGCAGAGGCTTCCAGTATCCGATTCCGACCTACTCCATCACCTCCGATTTCGACTGGAGCGAAACCGAAAACAACAGACTGCTGTTTGAAATGACCGCAAAGTACGGTACCCCGTACTTCTCCAACTATATCAATTCCGACATGGAGCCTTCCGACGTGCGTTCCATGTGCTGCAGACTGCGTCTGGACCTGCGGGAACTGCGCAAGAAGTCCGGCGGCTTCTTCGGCTCCGGCGAATCCACGGGCTCCGTGGGCGTGGTCACCATCGACATGCCCCGTATTGCCTACCTCTCCAAGACACCGGAAGAATTCTACAAGCGTCTGGACCATCTGATGGACATTGCCGCCAGATCTCTGGACGTAAAGAGAAAGGTCATTACCAAGCTCCTCAACGAGGGACTTTACCCCTATACCAAGAGATATCTGGGCACCTTTGCCAACCACTTCTCCACCATCGGCCTGATTGGTATGAACGAAGTGGGTCTGAACGCAAAGTGGCTGGGCGGCGACATGACCACCAAGGCTACCCAGGAATTCTCCAAGGAAGTGCTTAACCACATGAGAGACCGTCTCTCCGACTATCAGGAGCTCTACGGTGACCTCTTCAACCTGGAAGCAACTCCGGCAGAATCCACCACCTACCGTCTGGCCAAGCACGACGTGGAGCGCTTCCCGGACATCAAGACCGCAGCGGATGCCGACGGCACCCCGTTCTACACCAACAGCAGCCACCTGCCGGTGGGCTACACCGACGACGTGTTCTCCGCCCTGGACATTCAGGACGAACTGCAGACCCTCTACACCTCCGGAACCGTATTCCACGCCTTCCTGGGCGAAAAGCTTCCGGACTGGAAGGCCGCAGCCAACCTGGTCAAGACCATTGCGGAAAACTACAAGCTGCCGTACTACACCATGAGCCCCACATACTCCATCTGCAAGAACCACGGTTACATTGCAGGCGAAGTATACCAGTGCCCGGACTGCGGCGAAAAGACAGAGGTTTACTCCCGCATTACCGGCTACTATCGTCCGGTGCAGAACTGGAACGACGGAAAGCTGCAGGAATTCAAGCAGAGAAAAGAATACGTGGTGCTGGGTGACTTAAAGCCCCACACCAGAAAGCCCCAGCCGGTTTACACCGAAGCGGTAAAGGCTGCCCCGGCAGAAGCTCCCGCCGCAGAGGCTCCCAAGGCTGCTCCGGCCGAAGAAAAGGCTGCGGAACCGGCGAAGGCTCCGACAGCAGCTAAGCGCATGCTGCTCTTCACCACCCGTACCTGCCCCAAATGCAAGATCGTAAAGCAGTTCCTGGATGACAAGGGCGTGGAATATGAAGCGGTTCTCTCCGAAGAAAACAAGGAGCTGGCCAGAAGCTACGCCATTATGCAGGCACCTACCGCCGTCATCCTGGAGGGCGACAAGGTTACCAAGTACGTGGGCATCGACAGCATTAAGAGTTACATTCTTGGATAGAATAGTTTTAGATTTAGAGTGGAACCAGGCAATGGTTGCACAAAAGAGCATAAAAGGCCTTTCCGGAGAAATCATCCAGATTGGTGCAGTAAGGGTCGGGGACGAATATCAAGTCCTCGACACCTTTGATATTGCCATAAAACCCGTGCACTACCGCAAAATGAACAAGTACGTGGCCAATTTAACCCAGATTACCAACGCAGACCTGGCCAAGGGACTGCCGGTAAAGGAGGCCATGGAAAAGTTCCGGGCCTGGTGCGGCGATGACTTCTGCTTCTGCACCTGGGGGCCGGACGACATCCGGGTACTCCGGGATAACCTGATTCATTTCGGGCTGGACGATTCCTGGCTGCCCGAAACCTACGACCTGCAGTGGATGTTCGACGACTTCGAAAAGGACGAGGGCAAGCAGTGGGCCTTAAGCTACGCCATGTACTATTTCGACGAAAAGCCCGATGGCATGCACACCGCCCTGGCGGACGCCATCAGCACGGTGGCGGTGTTAAAGCACCTGGACCCGGGCGTGGAATTATACGAATTTGCACTGTAATAATTGCGGTAAAGAACCCGATTCGGGTTCTTTTTTATTGCAATAAGAGCATATATCGGCAATAATTTTGGAGTTTTCGGGAGGGGTGAATTATTAGTTTTTCACTAATTTTCTGCGTGATAAAATATAGAGTGATTCCGTGTTTTTCGGAATTTGTATTGCAATTGTTCTTTTTGCAGAACAAATACAGCAATATATGCAAAATAACAAAACAAAGAAAATGAGGTAAGTTTTCGAATGAAAAAGCTAAGACAATTTGTTGCTCTTTTGCTTGCTGTGATTATGGTATTCGGTTCAGTCCCCAATACCTTTGCGGCCGGAACCGGTTCCGGCGCAGACGGATGGATCCAGTCCCTGCAGGCAAAACTGATTTCCGGCGCAACGGAAAATGCAGCCGGAGACTATGTCTGGAAAGCACAGAGCGAAAAAGATCCGCACATGTTTATTTACAGGGTCACCTTCGCACTTTCCGGCATTGGAGAATTCGAACCGGGCGCGATTGAAATTCGCCTGCCCAAGACGATTCTCAAAGACCGCAACGGCGCCTGTGCAGATCAATACGACGTATCCGTTCCCAAAGAGGGTACCGAAGGTCTGAACAACTCCGTTTATTACGTTTACAAAGAAGACGGTAATGACATTGTAATTACCAACCGTTTGACGATACCGGCCGGCTGGGCAGGTTTTATCGACATCGGTTACGAAATGTCAAAGACCTCTTTCGACTACAAGGACTACGGCAGCGAAGGTTCCGCTTCCGCAGCTTTTAATGCTGCATTAAAGGTTGCAAGAGACGGCAAAGAAGAAAATGCTTCCGCCAAGGCGCAGCCCGTGTTTATCGACACAACGGCAAAGATTACTTCTACCAAGAAAGAACAGAAGGGTGAAGTGATTACAAGCTGGGATAAGTCCTGGGGCCGCAAGCCCACCGATGCAGATGACTATTACTATCTGGTCTGGACCATTACCAGCGAGATTTCCGCAACCCAGCCCTATACCTTTAAGCTGGACGATACCAGTTTCCTGACAGAAACCGCCGAAGGTACCTTTACCCCGGAACACGGAGAAGTGGTGGGCTATATGCTTGCTAATTCGAGCGGGTACTCACTTAACAGCGTGCAGGAAAACTGTACCGCTTCCGGGAAGAGAGTCGATTATGTTCTTACCCGGCACGAAAAGGCTTATTACGACGAGCTGTTGAAAGACGAAGGCATCGGAGAAATCCGCAAGTTCTACACGGTAAAGAACGAAGAAATCGCTTCCGTTACCCCTGTGGACGGCGTAGATGCAGCATCTTCCCGTACGGGCAATGCCAGCTACACCTATTTCAAGAAATGCTGGGAGCGGCCCCAGGGCGATTATAACTTCTACATCTTCGGTATCGACTATTACAACTTTATCAACGCGAAGGATAATTCATCCAACTACATTTCCGATTACCGTCTGGACGAACTGAAGAAAGGTTCCGCAGACGGCGGTCTGGATGCGCTGGATCACCTCCGCTTCTATTCCTACACCACCGGTAATCCCTACCCCTGGACCGTGGACGAAAGCAAGGTCGGTGGAAACGGCGAAAGCCCCTACGACAATCCGGCTGCTTACGGACAGGTTCCGTTCTCCATGTTCATGGAAAACTACGAATTCAGCATGCCGGACGGCGAAGCCTTAACAAAGGCGGATTACGAAATTCATTCCATTATTCCCATGTACACAGCCCGAACCGCTGTTTATGATGCGGAAAATATGAAATTTGTGTCTTCTCCGGCAATATTCGGCGAAGAAGATACCATGAATATCTATGTAAAGACTGCAGACGCAGAAGAACCCATTCTTGTGGCGGTTTATCACATGGATACCAAGACCTATGACGATAATATCAATTTCGATTATGTGGAAAAGGTTCAATCTGTAAACCGTACATATACCAGAAAGTGGCCCAACAAAAACGTACCAACCCTCGGACCGGAACTGGTTTTAAAGAGCGGTTTAAATATTACCGGTTATGCTGCGGAATGGTCCACCAAGGTCTACTCCTTCGAGTACGGCGCCATTGTGGACTTAAACCTGTTCCGCTCCGGTAAGGTTTATAACCAGATTAAAGAAGTGAACCGTACCCGACTTACCGACAGCGGCACGGCCTACTTCTATCAGAATAATAAGGGCAGCGAAAAAACGCTGGTTGGCGAAATCGACAGATTCGGTGACGATTACCTGATGGGTATTGTCCGCAACAGCGAAATCAAAAAGAACGTTCTGAATTACAGAAACGACAAGGTAAACCGGGAGTTCTACACCACCTGGCAGATTTTCGCCAAGGAATCTTATCACGATACCGATTCCGAACTGAAAAACGTTCCGCAAAACAGCGGCGTGTTCTACGACCTGCTGCCGGAAGGCTCCTATTACCAGAAGGGCTCCGTTACCGCCTATGCCGACGGCAAACAGATTCCCTCCGGAAGCTTTACGGAAGAAATTGTTCAGAACTATAAAAACGGTCAGGATCTTCTGATTGTTCGTTTTAACGTAAAAGCAGAAGAATATAGATTTACTTATACTACGGTTCATTCCTGGGACAGCATCAAGGACTACGGAACCAGCTTTTTGAATACCGTAGCCTACGAAACCGGAAACGATAACATCGGCGACGGTTATCCGGATAACGGCGGCGAGCTTATCTACAAGGAATTTATGGCAGACCTGGATCCGAACACCGATGCGGATAAGTTTATCTATACCGAGTATAAGTATGAGCCCAACATCGTAATCAACGGAAACCTCGGCCTGTACAAGAAGGTTGCCGGACCGAAGAGCGACGGCTATTCCGATAGCGCAGAGGCAACTATCAACGGACTGTATTCTTACCAGTACCGTTTTGCCACCGACCTTACCGAAAAGGCCAAAGACCTGATTCTGTTCGATTCTCTGGAAAACTACGTCGCAGACGGAAACCCCTCTGAATGGCATGGAAGCCTGGCCGCAATCGACTGTACCCAGGCGGAAAAGATGGGCATTGCGCCGGTTATTTACTACTCCACCGTGGAGAACCTGGACATTGACGAAAACCACGACCTGACCGATGCCTTTGTATGGGTAAAAGCTGCAGACTATGCCCGCGAGCTTTCTGAGGTGAAAGCCATTGCCATCGACCTGCGCAAGGCGAAGGACGGCAGCGACTATGTTCTGGCCCCGGACAAGGCGGTCAGCATTCGCGTATTTATGAAGGCCCCGGCAGAATCTCCGGAAAAGAGCCACAATACTTATCCGGAAACCTACAACAATATTTACCTCAATCTTACACATATTAATATCGAAACCCTGGAAGAAATCGGTCCCGAACTGATCCACCAGGATTACACCACGGTAATTTTAAAGATTACCGGCAATGTGGAACTGAAAAAAGTCTCCGAAGATTTCCCGGACGTGGCAGTAGAAGGGGCAGTATTCCGCCTCTACGGAACCTCCGACTATCGCAACCTTGTAGATCTGACGGCTGCATCCAATGCAGACGGACAGGTTCTTTTCCAGGACGTAGAAAAGGGTACCTATACCCTGATCGAAACCGAAAGCCCGGACGATTACTTTGTAAATACCCATGTCTGGAATGTAAAAATCGATGAATCCGGCACCACCGTGCTTCTGGACGGCGTGGAAGTGACCGCTCCTGTCCAGATCGAAGACAAGACCCGTATTCACGGCGACCTTTCCCTCCGCAAGCTGGGCACCATCGACGGTTCTTCCGCCACCAGAGCGCTGCCCGGCACCACATTCAAGCTGGAAGGCGTTTCCGAATACGGCAATTCCTTTACCCTGTACGGCACCACAAACAGCGCCGGTATTTTGGAATTCGCAAACATCGAATACGGCCGCTATATCTTAACCGAGCTGGTTCCGGCCGAAGGCTATCAGCTGCCGGCGAACCCCCAGTGGGTTGTAGTCTGCGATGATACCGGATTTGTTTATGTGGAAAATGCAACCCAGAACAAGGGCTACACAGAAATTATCAACGAACCGTATCACGAATTCAGCTTCTTTAAGCTGAACGCCGCCAACAGAACCAAAGCGGTTGTCGGTGCGGAATTTGCGCTTACCGGTGTGTCCGACAAGGGCACCAATGTTTCTATGACGGCAGTATCCGATGACAACGGCGTGGTAAGCTTTGCCGGTCTGGAACCCGGAACCTATGTTTTAAAAGAAACCAAGGCTCCGGCAAACTATCAGCTGGATGACACGCCTTATACCATTGTAATCGGTAAAGACGGCAGTGTTACCGGCCTGGAAAAGCTCTCCGCTTACTGGACCGACGTTACCGG
>JAZUDB010000148.1:0-2415 GCA_045639385.1 Anaerovoracaceae bacterium
CACCCCGGTACCCAGTTTTTCCGTAGAACCCAGGATGACCCGGTTCTCGGCCTTGTTCACCGCGGCAAAGAGCTTGCTTCTGGCTTTTTCGCTTTTGGCATCGTGCACAAAAGCGATTTCCTTTGCCGGGATGCCGGCTTCCACCAGCAGATGCTTCAGCAGATCGTACAGGTTGAACCCTTCTTTGGGCGTGCCCAGATCACAGAAAATCGCCTGCGCCGTGCCCGGGTGTTCCTTATACATACGGACCACCTGATCTCTGCAGGCTTCCAGCTTGCCGAAGCTTTCCGAATCACCCTCGTCGGGAAAGACGCCGTTCAGCCCCGGATGCAGCGCGTTGGCCCGGCCAGCCACGGTGATTTTCAGCAGATTGTCCTCGGTGCGGTTTACCAGGCGGCTCCGGACTCTTTCGCAGCGCTCGGAAAGCTCCTGGGTATACAGTGCCTGCAGCCGGCTCTGCGGTACCGTCACGTCCACGCGGACCAGCTCCGGCAGTTCCGGTCCGTTTTCGTCGGCATGATAAAAGTCGCAGACCGAGGAAAACAGGCGAATCAACTCCGGCAGATTGTGAAAGGAGCTGAAGCGGGTCACCGTGCGCATGTTCTTGCCGTCCACATCCAGCTCGGTGACGGTCTCCTTTTCTGCAAAGGTATTCAGCCACATATCAAAACAGTCCAGATTCCGCAGCTTCAGTTCTCCCGGCTGCAGATAGCTCTGCATGACGAAAAGGTCCGCAATGGAGTTGCTCATGGGCGTGGCCGTAGTGAACACGGTCTTGGGCGTGGAATGCACTTTCGCCAGCATCTCGTCCGCTTTGGCAGCCCCTTTTTTGTGCAGCCCCACCATATTCTCGGCCTTGCAGGGGATACTGATATTCTTGTAGTGCTGGGCTTCATCCACAAAGAGGGTCTGAATGCCCAGCTTATCGTAAGTAAGCCAGGGCGTGGTTTCCGCCGTTTCGGCAACGTACTTTTTCAGATCTTTCTCCAGGCGCTCAATGCGGGTTTTTAACGAGTTCTTTTCCCACGAATCCGTGGAACCGGCCATGGCAATGCGGAGCTTACGGATATCCGCTTTCTTTTCCTCCACATAGTAGCCCTTGGACATACGAATCATGTCAAAGGAGGAGGACGCCATGTAAATTGCGGCATAATCCTCGCTGCGGCGTATGGTCTGCAGCACCGCATTGCGGTTTTCCGGGGTAAAGTCCGACGGATAAACCACCAGAATCCGGTCCTTCGGGTACAGCCGCAGGTGATCCGAAGCAAAATCCTTCAGGATACTGTTGGGGACCACGATCAGATTCTTCTTTGACACCCCGGTGCGATGCAGCTCGTGGGCCGACACGATGGAAATATAGGTTTTTCCGGTGCCCACGTCGTGGGCAACCAGGCTGCTGCCCTTGGACAGAAGGATTCTTGCCACAGCGTTTCTCTGGTACGGATACAGGGATACGTTCGGATTCAGCCCCGGAAGGGTCAGGAAATCTCCGTTATAGCGTTTGGAGGCATAGCCCACCAGACTGCGGTTGTATGCATCCTTCAGTCTCTCCCGAACGCTGCGGACAGAAGTCGTCCACGATTGAAATTCCTTCCTGATCTTCCCGGCCTTTTCCTCTGCCAGCATCGTGGCTTCCGGGTCTTCGACGGGACGGTCCATCGCCGCCCCGGGAACGGAAGGGTAATACACCTTGATAGGTATGGAATTCAGGATTCTGAAGATAATTTCCACAGCGGTCAGCCCCTTGCTGCGGTCCTGCGCCTTTTTGCTTCCGTACAGCACGTTATTGTAAGAAGAAGCATAAAGAGCCCGTTCCTGATCCGGCGAGAAACGCATGTGCCACTTTGCCAGTTCCGGATAGTACTTCACGAAAGGTCTTTCTTTCAAATGGAGCAGATGCAGCAAAAAGTCCGCAACGACGTCCTCCGGAATCCATTCCGCCCCCAGGGCAATGTGGACGTCCTCGAAGGGAACGGTTTCCGGTAAGGCAGCCTTGATGGCCCCAATGTTCTTTGCAATACGACCGGGATGCTGCTTTTCCGCCTGCCGGGTCGCCTTCAGCTTATCCGGAAGGAAACCGTCAATGTACTGGTCCTGCAGAACCCATCCATCCCAGACGTTGTATTCTTTACCGGAAAACGCCTCCGGATCCTGAAAAATGGCACCCGCATCCCGCAGTGCCAGCAAATCGTCGGAGGTCATTCCCGGATAAATGCTGCGCATATAATCTAAATCAAAGCCAAAACATTCCGATTTGCAGAGAATCAGGGCATCCGAAATACTGCCGGCCTGATATCCGGAATTTTCGTCCGCCGGATATTCGACGCCGAAATCCAGTTCCGGAATATCTTCATTGAGATTCTTGTTTGTCATTTTTTCCTCCTGCGTCAGGTTAAAATATGTGTTATACCATTG
>JAZUDB010000149.1:0-14303 GCA_045639385.1 Anaerovoracaceae bacterium
AAATATGCGCTATCCGGATACCAAGGAAAAGGCGGATTTCGGCGCACTGAAAAAACTGATCATCTACTGCAGATCCTTCCTGCCCACCATTGCAGTGGCCATGCTGTTTGCCATCGCAGGCACCCTTGCCACGGTCATCGGCCCCACGGTCATCGGTCAGCTGATGAACACCGTCAGCGACGGCGTGGTCTCCGGGGTGGATATGGATGCGTTCCTGAAGATCTGCTTCCGTCTGGCGGCAATTTATGCTGCCGGCGGCCTGCTGCACTACGGTCAGCAGTATCTGATGGCCAACGTGACCCAGAAGACCGGACGGCGTCTGCGTATGGACATCGACAAAAAAATCAATAAAATTCCGCTGAACTATTTCGACACCACCACCATCGGAGATATTCTTTCCGTGGTCACCAACGACGTGGATACCGTGGGCCAGACCCTGTCTTCCTCCACGGCCAATCTGCTCAGCGCTCTGGTGCAGTTCCTGGGCGTGCTGTACATGATGTTTTCCGCCAACTGGCTGCTGACCCTGGTCACCATCGGCACTTCGCTGCTGGGCTTCCTGTCCATGGGCATCATCCTGAAGCATTCCCAGAAATACTTCGTGCGCAAGCAGAAGGATCTGGGCGAAATGAACGGTCAGATCGAGGAAGTTTACACCAATCACAAAATCGTCAGCAGCTTCGGCGGCCGGGAGCAGGAGCAGAAGCGCTTTGAAGATACCAACGACCGGCTTTACGAAGACAACTGGAAGTCTCAGGTGCTCTCCGGCATGAACGCCCACATCATGGGCTTCGTGGGCAACCTGGCCTACGTGATGATCTTTGTGGTGGGCATCAGCTTTATTCTGCGGGGCAGCGAGGCGGTGACCCTGGGCACCATCATTTCCTTCGTGCTCTATTCCAAGCTGTTCTCTCAGCCGCTGTCTACTCTGGCCCAGTCCATGACCTCCGTGCAGCAGGCCTGTGCGGCGGCGGGAAGGGTATTCGCCCTGCTGGACCGGGAAGAACTTTCCGACGAATCCGGCAAGACGGCACAGCTGAAGGAAGTGAAAGGCGACGTGTCCTTCCGCGACGTGCATTTCGGCTATTCCGAAGACCGGGAGATTATTCACGGCTTCTCCGCCGACCTGAAGGCGGGGCAGAAGGTGGCCATCGTAGGACCCACCGGCGCCGGCAAAACCACCATCGTCAATCTGCTGATGCGTTTCTACGAGGTGAATTCCGGCGATATTACCGTGGACGGCATTTCCGTCCGGGATTTGACCCGGGAAAACGTGCACGACCTGTTCGATATGATTCTGCAGGATACCTGGCTGTTTAAGGGAAGCCTGCGGGAAAACCTGGTATACAACAAAGAAGGGGTGACCGACGCAGAGCTGGATACCGCCTGCAGCGCGGTGGGCCTGAAGAAGTTTATCGAAACCCTGCCCAGGGGCTACGACACGGTGCTGGACGAATCTCTCAATCTTTCCGAGGGACAGAAGCAGCAGCTGACCATCGCCCGGGCCATGATCAAAAATTCCCCGCTTTTGATTCTGGACGAAGCCACTTCCTCCGTGGATACCCGCACGGAGCTGGTCATCCAGAAGGCCATGGACGAACTGACCGTGGGCAGAACCAGCTTTGTCATTGCCCACCGGCTTTCCACCGTGCGCAACGCGGACGTAATTCTGGTGGTCAACAACGGCAATATCGTGGAGCAGGGAAATCACGAAACTCTGCTGGCCAAGGGCGGCTTCTACGCGGAGCTGTACAACAGCCAGTTTGAAAAAACCGCATAAAAAAGGGTAGGATAGTGATAATCATAAAAGAAATCGCAGACTCAACCTTTGGTTGATTGTTTTTTGCCTGCTGCTTTGCTATGGTAAAGCCTGAAAGGCGGGATTTACCTATGGACCAGAAGAAAACCGGAAAATTAATAACCCAGTGCAGAAAGGAAAAAGGCCTCACCCAGGCAAAGCTGGCGGAACAGCTGTCCGTTTCGGAACAGGCGGTTTCCAAGTGGGAGACGGGCCGGAGTCTGCCGGATCCATCTCTGATGCTGGAGCTTTGCGGCGTTTTAGGCATTACGGTAAACGAATTGCTCCGCGGGGAAAGAATCAATGTGGAGGATTATCAGGATCAGGCGGAGCAGCAGTTTGTGGAAATCCAGAAGGAAAAGACCCGGAGCCGGAAAAAGGGAATTCTGCGAACCGTGTTATTGCTGCTGGCTGTGCTTTTGATACCCATGCCGGAAAGCTATAAAGACGGCGGAACCAAAAGCTACACGGCTTTGACCTACAAAATCGTAAAATGGAATCGGCTGGGAGAATTCGGCGAGGAAGACTTTGTAAAAAACTCCTTTTATCTTTTTCCGAAAAACTTTTATTTTTTAGACAAGCTGTACGAAATGGAGCGGAGCGGGGAGCCGGAAAAAATAGGATACGGCGGTGAACCGGAACCTTTTCTGCATTTTGTACTGTCTTTGGGAGATACCGGCGCAGAACGAGAGGTTTTCGAGGCAAGCAAAACCGAGGAAGGCGCTTTGCTGGAACATTATTATTCCTACCGGTTTTGGGACGCGGAGAAAAACGAGAGCGTGGAACGCCGCAGAATGGTGCGCTCCCTGTCGGATTCGTGGCTTTATGAATCTCTGTGCGGATTGCTGGGAGATTGCAGAGTAAGAATGTGGGACGGATGCACCGGGGGGAATTCCGATGAAATCCTGGACAGAATTTCCATGGAGTTTACGGCGGAACTTGCCGACGGAACAGGGGTTTCTGCCAGTGGAATCGATATCTATTCGAACAATTGCAGGTTTATGGCGAAGGCCATGCGTGATTGGACCACTATGGATTACATTGCCTCGCCGCAGCTTTGCACCGGAAAACTCGAAATAACTCTGCCGGAAAGCTGGATGGAATGGATTTCTGCCGAGATAACGCCGGATTACGTGGCGTTTCATGTCCCAGAGAAAGATGGCGCGCCTCTGACCTTCCTGGTAATCGATACCAGCCTGCGGGATTATTATCCTGCAGGGCCGGAGACAAATCCGGTAAGGATCGGCCGCCTGAACGGGCCGGATTTTGAAGAATATGTTCAGGTGCGGGATGGTATCTCCTTAAAAGAAAATAAGGAGCTCCTGATCGAGGAGGTCCAATGGCTGGCGGACAGCTTCGAAGCCGACCGACAGTATATTATAGACAGCCTGCAGGGCATGGGGGACTATACACTGGTGCCTGCAGAATAACACGCATCTCGGCGGAGCAAAGCCGCGAAAAATAAACAGAATCACTGCATCCGAACAGGATGCAGTTTTTTTGTGGGGTGATTCGTCCGTCGAGTGTCGGAGGAATGGGACAAATAAACTGCCCGATATACGGGTGCGTATCGATCGTTCTCAAAAATGCTTGACAAACTGTGATTGCTGTATATACTGAATATATACAGTTGCGGAGGTCAGCATGACAGTATTAATAGACAATAAAAGCGGCACACCGATTTACGACCAGATTTTTTCTCAGATTAAGAGCCAGATTATTTCCGGAGAACTGAAGGAAAACGAAATGCTTCCGTCCATCCGGGGCCTGGCCAAGGATCTGCGGATTTCCTTTATAACCACCAAGCGGGCTTACGAAGAGCTGGAAAAAGAGGGGTTTATTTATACCGTGCCTGCCAAGGGGTGTTACGTGGCGCCGAAAAACGTGGAGCTGATCCGGGAAGAAAACCTGAAGAGAATCGAAAACTGCTTTTCCGAAGCGGTGGAACTGGCGAAGAGCTGCAGCCTGAGCCGGGAGGAACTGCGGGAGATGCTGGACTTTGCACTGGAGGAGGACAAATGAACGCACTTGAAATAAAAGATCTGACCAAAGAATTTCCGGGCTTTTGCCTGGATCATCTGAATCTGACCCTGCCCAGCGGCTGTATTATGGGCCTGGTGGGGGAAAACGGTGCCGGAAAAAGCACTACCATCAAGCTGATTTTGGACATTCTGCACAAGGACAGCGGCAGTATTACCATTCTGGGCCGGGACAATCAGGACGATCTCCGGCTGACCAAAGAAGACGTGGGCGTGGTCATGGACGAGGTGGGTCTGCCCCAGTGTTTTACCGTAACGCAGACCGGAAAGGTCATGAGCCGCATTTACGCCCACTGGGACCAGGCCGAATTCGATCGTATTACTGCCAGTTTCGGTCTGCCCGACGGGAAGCCCTTTAAGGATTTTTCCCGAGGTATGAAAATGAAGCTGGGCATTGCGGTGGCATTGTCCCACAACGCAAAGCTGCTGCTTCTGGACGAAGCCACCGGCGGATTGGATCCTCTGGTCCGGGACGAGGTGGTGGAGATGCTTTCGGATTTTACCCGCAGCGAGGATCATTCCATCCTGATTTCCTCCCATATCGTCAGCGATCTGGAGAAGCTCTGCGACTACATTGCTTTTCTGCACAAGGGAAAGCTGCTGCTCTGCGAAGAAAAGGATGCGCTGCTGGAGGAATACGGCGTGGTGCACTGCACGGCGGAGCAGCTGACCCAGCTGGACCCGGCGGCGGTTGGTTACAAAAAGCAGACCGCCTACGGCGTGGAAGCCCTGGTCAAGCGGGCCGGTATTCCGGAGGGCATGCCCGTCAGCCCGGTAAGTATCGAGGAACTGTTTATTTTCATGGTAAAGGAGGCAAAATAAATGGAAGGTCTTTTGCTGAAGGACTTTTACATGGTCATAAAATACTACCGCTCCTATCTGCTGATTGCGGTGCTGTTCGCAGCGGTATCTTTTGTGAACGCGTCCAACCTGTTCTTTGTATTTTATCCCTGCCTGATCGGAGGCATGATCCCCGTAAATCTGCTGGCTTACGACGAAAGCAGCCGCTGGCTTTTGTACAGCGGTACACTGCCCGTTACCCGGCGGCAGTTTGTTTCCGCCAAATATTTAATCGGCCTCGGCGCGCAGCTGGCCATGATGGTCCTGATTTCTGCCGCCCAGATTGCCCGGATGCTGCGGGAAGGCAGTTTCTATCCGGGAGAATTCCTGGTGATGCTGATGGTGATTATCATATTATCTACGATATCTTCTTCCATCAGTCTGCCGTTTATGTTCCGCTGGGGTGTGGAACGCGGCCGGACTGCCTATTTCGTGATGATTGGCATGATCTGTGCGGGCGGCGTAATCGGCGCCAAGCTGATGCCCACGCTCCAGACTGCCGAAGCTCAGGTGAACGGCGTTCTGATCGGTCTTTGCATGGGCGGAATTGTTCTTTATGCCGCGTCCTGGATGCTTTCCATCCGCTTTTTTGAAAAGCGGGAACTGGGGTAAGGCAGGTGGGTGAGCGTGGTAATTATTTAATTAATTTAATTATTTAATTATTTAATTATTTAATTATTTAATTATTTAATTATTTACAGTAAATATATAGGTTTCTTTACATTAATTCCTAAAATGTAACTTTTGGGAATAGGTACTTTGGGGCTTGGGGGTGTAAATCCCTCCGGGGCCCCCAATAAATGAAAACATGCATGCATAATTGCACGCTATTTTCGTATTAAGATTTGATTTTGTATGCATTTCTTTCCCAATAATCTGCATTCATTTCTGTTATTGAGATATACGCAATAATATTCTAACAGACATTTGGTTTAAAGTTGACAGTTGAACAGACATTTGGTTTTATGTTGACAGTATACGTATTTTGCTTGGATTGTTCTGAAATATATAAACTTTAGGAACTTCGTCTTTTTTTACCACAAAACAGACCCTCCGGTTTTACTCGAAATGCCTGTTTTGTGTTTTTGTGTTTTTTGAGGTTATATAGTATGAACTATTTAGGTAAGAAAGAAAATAATGGTCTTTGGATGAGGTCTGCTTCGGGAAGCGTTCCCGTTCAATTTGCTTCCCGAAGCCTGAGTGTGAATGAGGAGCCTATACAAAATGTCTATTGATTGATTCTATGCTGCTTCCGCCTTTTCGCCTGTATCAAAAAAGGCGGCATTTCTGCCGCCACAAAAAACATTACCTTTAAAAAAGGTGCGGATTACCCGCACCTAAAAAACAAAAGCTGAAATTCCCGGTGACGGCAAGAATTTGCTATCAGTTCGGACGATCTGACTTAACCCTTTTAAGGTATCACAGTGACCCACTCGCGGGGCTTCTCACCCCATTCTTCCGTTTGCGCATTGCGCAAGTAACTGATGATTTATTTTACCGCTGCCAAAAGCGGTTTGTCAATAAGACGAAACCGCAGAAAAATTTTTTTTAGACGACCTCAATTATTTTTCGAAATGCACGTTTTCCAAGCTTTCGTGCATTTAGTTTCGGTAGATTATCTAAATTCCTTAAGCAGCCTGTCTGCCTTTACCAGATAAGCATATTGAATGGGCTGCGCTTTACGCATTTTTGAAAGAGCTTTCAAATCATTCTGCGTCAGAAGTTCATCTACATATTCTTCATAACTTTCTATCCGTTCGTAAGGTGTTTCCGTCATTAGGCATGCGGCCATATAAATAATATTTGCTGCCCGGTAAGAAGCAATCTCCCCCGAAAAACGTTCAGCAAAAATATGGGTTCCTACGCCTCTGATTCCTTCAACATATGCCGGATAATCCTCCGCTCCGACTTTTCCTCGCGAGGCAATCACAATAGCAGAAGATATGGTATCTTCAAGCACATCATTTATTGATATATCTAAGCCGCGATAACTGATTTCAGACCTGACCACACTTTTATATGTATTCAGTACAGCATTAAAATCCTTATATACATCGATCAAAGTCCCGATATCGTAAAACTGTTTCATTACTTCCAAGTCTTTCTTTACACGGAGCGGAACACCTGTTGTATAGGGAGCAAATGCAGTAAATTTATCCCCAAGGATACAATCGACAGAGGGCACATGGACAAATAAGTTGCTGCCTTCCGTCAGAAGCAGTTCGTTCTTAATTTCTTTTTCCTCCAATGCTGCATAATGATTTTCTTCATACAAAATATCCAGCAGAATATAAAAATATTCCTGCCTGACCGGTGAAAAATAGGTAAACTTAAAATGCCTTTTCTCTATGCTATTTTTTCCAACACGAATCTGTTCCTCATAAGCAACAAAAGGAAAAATTTCAGCTGCCTTTTCAATATATTCCTTAACATCTGTTCCCGGATCAACAACGATATCAATATCTGTTGACAATCTCATAATCTGCGGAAGCAAAAGCATCAAACAACTTCCGCCCTTAAAGATAAATTTCATACCGGTTTTTGCAAGAGCTTCCAATAGTCCAAGTGCATATAAGGCTCGCTCAATAAGCTGTGGATCTTTACGGCTTTTTGATTGCAATTCCCGGATGTGTGCCTCTCCGTAGTTCTCCTGGATTATCATAGGGTAAACTCCTCTTGTTTTAGTCCTGCTTCGTTTAAAAGAAACTGCTTGTATTTATCAAGCGCCCCTCTGCGCCTTGCATACCGAAACATTGCGCTTTTATCTATGGCATATTTACGGAATATGTCCTGATAAATTGCCGGATACTCCCCGGAATATATTACTTTTCCAAGTAATTTATCCACAGCAATATCCACGAGCATTTTTTCAAGCCTGGTATCCCAGAATACCGTTGTACCTCTCGGACTTTCTGTTGCAAGCTTTTGTATTACCATCATATCATCGGTCATATAGCGAAACAATTCATCCTCATTCGGTTTAAGAAGAACACTGCCCTGATGACTTTCCCAGAGGGTGTTGAATACATCACATTCCAATCCAGCCTCCACAGATACGAATAAAATGTTATGCGCTATCTGATGGTTAACAAACTCATTAAGTTGAACCAGTTCGAAAATGCGAAAGTCCAAATACGGATGTGCTTCTGTAATCTCCGCTGCAATCGAATTTGCAAATTCTGAATGTGGAAAGCTATATATTTTAAGATCTTCTGCAACACGGTATTTGTTTCGCCCTATCCTTACAATATTGCCGGAAGAAAGCATCTTTAAAAGTTGGTGATTAACTTTACTTTCAGTTGTATTAATACCGCATTCTTCCATAACTGTAGTAAGGTCAGAACGGCTAAATGACGTATTTGCGTCTAACTTCTTTAAAATTGTTTCGGTATTTGCCATACAATCCTCCATTGATATATCGGCAGTAAACAAAGAACACTGCCGATATATCGAGTTGATTATATGGTATTTGGAAGAAAAAGTCAATTGCCGAAGGAAAAATAAACAGCGGATCTCAAAGAACGAGACCCGCTGTTTTTGGTCAAGTTAGTCGTTTGAATTCAATCAACCTTTCATATTTTTTGGTTGATTGATTACCTTTCACTATTTCCTCGGTTAAATTAAATACCCGATAGAAATGGTAAAGTGGGAAAAAACTGCTACTACGTAACCAATTCCATATAATATAGCATATCAGTGTCTGCATCATAAATTGCAAGCCGAAAATTAAAAGATACACTGTCTAATAATTCTGCATCAGAGTGTTTGTTTTTCCCGCTCTGCAGTTTATCAATAAAACAATAATATCCGTGCTTAATTTTCGGTATATGCGCGCTTTCTGAAATATCCCCACTATACATCATTCCATCTATTTCACCGCCATAAAGCAGTACAGATATATTTTGAGAAAGAGGAAGCGTTTCCCACCCTTTCATATTCTCATAAGCCTTTTCTCTATTTCCGGAACAATCCAAGATATAGTAAGATATTCCTTCCGGAGCAGGACGTTCATGCGCTTCAACAACAATAAAATCATTTTTTGAAAACCCCATAAAGGTTTGGAAAATATTAAATATGCCGGAAACGATCCATATAAGGCATAGTATTAAGAGGATGATTGCAATCGATTTGATAAGATTCATTTTTTCACTTCACCTCGATTGAATATGTAACGCTAATTTTGTAAGTGCGTAGCATTCCAATTTTTTGCATTGCCCACCCCAAATCGTTTGCTGCACTTGCAAAAGATCTATCTTTAATGAATCGGAGATTATCGAAATCGTATTGATCTGTGATAGAAATCGTTATTATCCACCTATTATTTGATTTCGTACCCCAAATGTATCCACTTATATGTTGCAAGCCATAATATAAATCCATATCATCTTTGGTGGATCCAACTAATTCTAAGTTCTTTAATGGCTCTTTATTGATAGTATTCCCCTTAGCCTTACTAATTCTTCGTTTAATCTCCTTTATTAGAGTTGATGACTTTTTAAGTTTTGAAATTAATAAATTATTATCCTTTGTTGATAATTTACGTCCATTTCCCCACATTGCATGCTTAAATAAACTCCATGCAAGTTTATAACCTTTAATTGTTAAATAAGTCTGCGCAGCAAGAGATATAGCATTTTTTGCCTGGTTGTAGTATGACCATGTGCCGGTTGCCGATAATGCCAGGTGAATAACACCCGTAATAATCCATTGGGGAATATCTCCTGACACATCCTTAAGGTTGATACTATTATTAGTACAGTAAATATATAAGTTCTGTCCTATCGGAGAACTAAAAAACAATAACAGAATTGCATCATCCGCATTCAGGAATCTTCCTGTCTCCGGATTGTAATATCTGCTCTGCAGGTAGTACCAGCCTGTCTCTTCGTCAAAGTAGTATCCTCTGTAGCTGCAGGGGTTTATAGCTGCAAGCTCTTCATCTCCGTATACCGTCGGATTTCCCCAGGGATCGTAAACATAAGCTACAACAACTTCTTCATTTTCCGTGTTGATTACATGAGTAACGTCTCCCTGAAGGTTCTTAAGATAGGCATACTGCTCAAATACAGGTTCTCCGTACCAATCGTATTCTACCACAAAGCCTTCCGCTTCTCCATCCTCTCCGTAAAGGATGGTAATAGTCTGATCTTCTGTCTTTTCGGCAATCAATGCGCCGTTATTCCAGATATAATCGGTAACATGAGAAATACCGTTTTCGCAGACTGTCTTTCTTGTGCGAAGGCCGTCCTGGTTGTAGGTATAGCTTACATAGTTATTTGCATCTTCCGCAATTCCGGTAAGCATTCTTCCTTCGCCCCAGCTTAAGGTCTTCTGGCTTAAAACAGTACCGTTTTCAGGGTTTCCTTCTCTTACCGTAATCTGCACAGGACTTCCCATGCTGTCTAAAGTGTAGCCGGTATATTTGCTGCCTTCGCTGTATCCGGTAAGAAGTCCTCCTGCGTTGTAGCTAAAGGCCTTTAACGTTTCAAAGTTTTCTTCGTTTTCGCTCTTTACCAGAACCTGGCGGATATTGCCGCTTTGATCGTAGGTATAGCGCAGCTCATATCCGGCTTCGTCTGCAGCAGAAACAAGCTGTCCGGCTTCATCGTATTCGTAAAAATAGCTGCCGGAAAGATCCCAGAGCTCATCATCAGAATCAAAGGAAGGGTTAAATGCGCCAAGAACAGGTCCTGGGGGATTCGGAATATGCGCATAGTCTTCAATAGAAAAGTCCTGCTGCACCCGGGTAATATTTCCGTTCGCATCGTAAGTATAGGCGTATTCCCCTTTTAAAACGGTATTTCCGAAATAGTATTCGGTATCAAAACCGCTCACAAGGCTTCCTGCCTGATTGTAGCTGTAATAGTTTTCTAAGGTTCCGAAAATATTTTCCGTTGTTTTTTCCGTAAGTCTTCCAAAGAAATCCCGGAAAGATTCTGACTGCAGAATCTCTTCTCCTTCCCGGTTGATTGTTTTGGAAAGAATGGATTGATTCTGATCGTTTTCGGAAGAATCCGAGGAAGAAACATATTCCGCAGCGAAAATATTTTCTGTTATTTCTCCGGACTCGGCATCTTCGGAATACGAATAAAGAACATGATTTTGGGCATCCGTAACAGTTACGGTATTTTCAGAATAGCTTGTTGTATAACCTAAGGCTGCATCATAAATGCCTGCAAGGCTTCCGTCCTGTGCATAGGAATACTGAAATCTGTTTGCCTGATTACTGTAGCCTACAGAAGTTATATTTCCGCTGGCATTGTATGTATAGTTTACGGTCTGACCGTTACCGTAGGTAAGAGACTGCACCTGCCCTTCGCAGGCTTTGTTTCCGTAATTGTAGCTGACAAGAGGGCTTCCATTTAAAGAAACACTGAGCGTGTTTCCCCAGGCATCGTAGGTAAAGTTGTATTCCAGGTCTCCGTAAGAAAGCTCTGCCAGTCTTCCGTAAGAATCATAAGAATATTCGGTTTCCATGACGGTGGCAGCAAAAAGTCCGGTAACATCCAAAGATGCTGCAGCAAGTTCTCTTGCCCCGTTGTAGGAATACCGGGTTTCGTTTCCGCAGGCATCCGTTACCGCTTCTAAAATGCCTGTAAGAGTATTGTAATCATAATACTGCGTATTTCCGTTTTCGTCGGTAATAGAAGCATAGTAGTTGCCATCCGGCGTATAGGTATAGCTTGTTGTCTGAGAAAGTTCTCCGTCTGTAATGGTTGTGGAAAGAAGATTTCCGTAGGCATCTTTTACTTCGCTGAAGTCATCCTCTTCTAGATCGTCTTCCTGAGTATCGATAGGGTCATCAGGTTCAGTATCTATCATTTCATCAGAATCATCCAGGTCCTCCAACTCATCATTTTCATGGTTTTCGTTATCTTCTTCTGGACCAAAAAATACCAAATTGATAATCGTATTTACTTCTTCATCGGAATTGTCTACCTCAACATCACCATAAATAATATTTACTCCATAATCTAGAACAAATTCAGAGATTCCCGCAGTTTCCTCTAATTCATAGAAGCTGCAGCTTACCACTCTTCCGTAAGCATCGAAAGTAGATACATACCGGGTGTCATCTTCTGTTACCGTAACAGAAAGTCCGCTTTGCATAATGCCCGTCATGGTCCCAACAAGCGGAGTCTGCGTATCCATTGCAGCCTTCTTTGTAACGCCGCATACCTTGTTTGTTCCGGATACATAGGAAAGAGAGTATCCGATTTTATCTATGCCCCAGCAGTCTGTCAGGCGAAAGTCTGCATCATAAACATAATGTGCGCCTTCGGAGGTATCTGTAAGAGTGTTGTTTGCATAGGTATAACTTACGGATACAGGAACATTGTCTATGGTAATATTCTGTCCGTTTGCATCCTTGCAAACTACAGAAGAAAGAAGGCCGCTCTGATAGCAGAAAACGTACTGACGGCCAACACCGTCTGTAATAGTATCAATCTGCTTTGTGCTGCCGGAAACATAAGAGACATTTGCAGTATTGCTGTATTCGTCGGAAACGGAAGAGAGTCTTCCAAAAGAGTCAAAGGTATATTTAAGACCTTCATATTCTATGATAACGTCATCAAGGTCTGTTTCTAAAGAATCGGAAGGAAGATACAAAATGGCTTCATCCAGTCCGTCATTTAAGTCTTTGGATTCGTTCCAGATTTCCAGGTTATCCGATGTGTCCTGATTGGAATAAACAAATTCAATTCGGGTGCCAAGAGATGTGCTCCAGGTATATCTTGAAAGGAGGGAATTGTAGGAAAGAGTCTGATTGTAGGAACTGTTCCAGCCGATTCCGTAAGGATTTGCCAAAGAAGAATGGTCTTCCGAAATATTTACGGGATCGTAATAGAACTCAATCGTTACCGGCATACGAGCGCCGCCAAGAGACAGATCCGTTCTTCTTACATGGAGATCTGTGGTATACTCGCCAACATACAAAGTGCCGGCGCTTCCTGCGGAGAAGTCCAGATAGTCGTATCTTTCGAAAAGTCCTGTTTTGACCGGATGAGTTACGTCATCGGCAAACGCGGCAACAGGGAAAAGACCCAGCGCCATGACAAGGACAAGAACAAAAGAAATAACGGACTTAAATGTTTTTTTCATAAAGTATTCCTCTCTAAACTAATTATCAAGCCGAGAAATAACGTACATTTACATCTTTTATATCTTTGATTTTTTATTAATTATACCATATCCGAATTTTAGCAACAAAGTCAAATTGAAAAGAGCCATCCAAAGAGCCTCATTAACGTTACTATTTCATGGTCAACCCTCTCCATTGATTGAGATAAGAAAATCGGCCCCGAAATCGGGGCCGATAAGGCTTAAGTTAGTCGGTTAAATTCTTTTAAATTTTAGACAAGTTCAAGATACCAATAGCGAACCGGTGAACATCCGTCGGATCCGGGATAATCCTCAAAATGTCTCCCTGCCACCGTAAAATCCACGGGCTCTTTAAAAATCGGGCCGTCAAATACAAAGGAATGGTATTCCCCGTTTTCTCCGCATATGTCGGCATGCTCCGGAAAGTCATGAATAAAATCCTCGTCAATAATTCTGCCGAGATAAGACGCGTCCAGAACAGATCCGTCTACGCAGGTAATCATACTTTTAAAGCCCAAATCCACAAATTCCTGTATTAGATCCTTCGGATTGCTTCCCCAAAGCGGGAAATCCGCTTTGATGCCGGAAATCAGGCAATTGTTTTCTCTTTGTTTTCGAATGTTCTCCAGCCAAATATCCCCGTAAAGCGCAGTACGAATTCCTTCTGCCTGAAACGCAGCCATCTGCTCTGCCATAGTTTTCTGATACTTTTCTGTGGGAGCTGTCCAATCATTTTCCAATACTGTCAGAGGAAGCTGGATTGCCTCGGCCTGTCTTTTCAGCAGAGAAAGGTCGATTTCGTGCATGGCTATCATTTGTTCTTTTTTCAGTACTACCGTAAAAAGCGAGCAAATATCATATTTCCCCGAATTGATTGCCTTGTATAAAGCTAATGCGGAATCCTTTCCACTGCTCCAATTAAAGAACGCTTTTTCTTTTATTGCCATAAATCTTTTTTATCTCTTTTCTCTTACTATATCTTTAACAGCCAGATTTGAATTCATATTATATTCCGCAAGAATAACGGATTGCCCGGCAGATTCAGAAAAAGTTTCTTTTACCTCTGTAAATCCGTTTTTCATCCAGAAATGCTCTGCCTGCGGATTTCCCTTCACCCAGGCCAACCGCACGGATTTATATCCTATACTTTCCAAAAACGCAATCAGTTCCTGAATAATTGCAGATCCGTTACCGCGGCCCTGTATTTCGGCGGCACACATAAAGAAACCAATGAACACGCTATCTAATTCTGAGTATCCGTCAATCAGATCCATTACAGCAACAAGTTCACCGGTTCTGTAATAACCCACATAGTATTTCCGCTCCATCGGGATTCCCGGTGGCAAGGCAGCCATGTCCTCAAGAATGCTTTCCGGAGTTACAAAAGACGGGCAATATTGATAGTACAGAGTATTTTTTCTGCACAACGAGTATATCTGCCCAATGTCCTCACTATTCAGTACTTTGACAGTATATGTTTTTGAAAAATCACTTACTTGCATCTATGTTTTTTCTCACACTTT
>JAZUDB010000150.1:0-2615 GCA_045639385.1 Anaerovoracaceae bacterium
ATTACCGAGGATGACTGGGACCGGCTGATGAACGTAAATCTGAAGGCCGCCTTCCTTCTCTGCCGGGATTTTTCCTCCGCCATGATCGGGCGGCGGTCCGGCTGCATTATCAATATCGCCTCCATCTGGGGCAGAACCGGATCCTCCATGGAGAGCTCCTACTGCGCCAGCAAGGGCGCCCTGGTGATGTTTACCAAGTCGCTGGCCCAGGAACTGGGACCCTCCGGCATCCGGGCAAACTGCGTGTCTCCGGGCTGCATCGATACCGCCATGAACGCGGGCTACTCGGAAGAAGAGCGCAGAGACCTGGAAGAACGCACCCCGCTGGGTCGCTTCGGCACACCCGAAGACGTGGCCAACGCGGTATCGTTCCTGGCATCCGAGAAGGCTGCCTTTATTACCGGCGCAGACCTTCTGGTGGACGGCGGATTTACCATTTAAAAAAAGTGCCCGATGCTTTATGCACCGGGCATAAGTTTTAGGAAGCGGCCCGGAAGTGCCGCGGCCCGGAAGAAGCACCGGGCATAAGTTTTTAGAACCCGGCTGTGCCGGAAAACGTTAAAAAAATGAGAATCAAGAAAAAAGTAAGAATCAAATGGGGACGCTTTATTCCCTTCTGCCTGATCTGTCTGGCCCTGATCGTGGGTGCGGCACTGGGCATTAAGGCGCTGATCAAGCCTCCCTGCGAACACGTATATGAAGAGGGCGTATGCACCCTCTGCGGCGAAGCCTGCAAGCACGATTTCTCCGATGGCTACTGCAAAACCTGCGGCAGCGTGGATCCGAACTTCGTGTTCCCCGATGAAATCATCGACTTCTCCATGCTCTGCGGCGGCGACACCATGGCCCACATCACCAACCTGCGCAGCCAGTACGTAAAGGGCAGCGGCACCACTGCCGGCGAGCCCCAGAGCGGCGTGTTCAAAACCGACGGAAAATTTGATTTTACCGACAATTTTCAATACATCAAGCCCTACGTGCAGGCGGCGGATCTGGCCTTTGTGAACCTGGAAACCACCTTTGCCGGCGGGCCCTATTACAACGGCAACATGTCTGCCTTCAACGCTCCCGACGAGTTGGGCGAGGCCTTAAAAGATGCGGGCTTTGACGTGGTCTTTACCTGCAACAACCACTCCATCGACCAGGGCATTTCCGGGGTCAAGCGCACCGTGGAAGTGCTGAGAAATCAGGGCTTTACCGTGGTGGGCAGCCGCCTTTCCGAAAGTGAAAACCGCTCCTCCGTGGTGGAGGTAAAGGGGGTCAAGGTGGGCGTGGTGGCCTACACCTACGAAACCAGCGAGGCTTCCGGCTCGGGTCACAGCCTGAACGGCAAGACTTTAAATGCAGAGGGTCAGAGCCTGCTGAATACCTTCCGCTTTACCGGCAGCGGTGCCAGCAATGCGGTGTGCAGCAATGCGGACAAAGAGGCCATTAAGGCCCAGTTCGACTGGTGCAAGGCAAACGGCGCGGAGGTTCTCGTGGCCTATTTCCACTGGGATAAAAACAACGAATACGTATTAAAGGCTACCGCCCTGGAGAAGGATCTGGCTCAGTTCGCGGCGGACTGCGGCGCGGACGTGGTCTTCGGTTCTCACCCCCACCGGGTGCAGACCATGGAAGTCCTGACAGCCAAAGACGAGCAGGGCCGGGACAAGCAGGTTCCGGTGTATTACAGCCTGGGCAATCTGATTTCCAACCAGAACCGGCAGAGCTTTGCGGATCTGGGCGACCCCAACGGCGCCTGCACTGAAGAGGAGCTGCTGGGCTACGTGGAGATTTCCTACAACCGGACCCAGGACACCGTAACCTTCAACAAGATTTCCGCCATTCCCCTGTGGGTGGCCCGGTACCATTCTTCCGCCAAGACCGGAAAGTACTGGGAATACCGGATCTTCCCCCTGGTGGGTGACTATCGGAGCAACGCAGATCTGAAGGCCACCAAGTGGGTTGACAGGGCCGACACCGCCTTAAAGAACATTACCGAGGTCATCGGTGCCCAGTACGTTTATCAGTAAAAACTTACCCGGAAAGGGTGTTGCGTAGTAGACACAGAAAAAAGCTATTCAAAATTCTCATTTTCCGCTTTTTTGAATCTTTCAAAAGATAAAATCCCCCTATTTTCATCACATTGACCGAAAATAGGGGGATTTTTTGCCGTATCGTTCTCCAAAAACTCTGTTTTTCAGGGTAAAATAGGTGAAAAAATTCAAGAAATTCTTTAAAAAAGCGCGAAAATAAGGAATGTACAGTGATATATACGGCACAAATCTGAAGAAAATCCCCCAAAAAGGTCTGAAATTAAGACGTTTAGGGGGATTTCCCTTGTATGGGAGGTCCAAAATGAGATCCGGACGAAAACAGTCAGGGTTTGAGGAAGATGTAGAAGAGTATAATCGCGCTGTCAAAGAAGGTGTGAAAAAAGTTTACACCCTGGAGGAAATAAAAGCCTTGCTGGAAAAAAAGAGAAAAAAGGCCTTTGCCCAAGAATTCGGTGAAGGCCTTTAGGCTTATAGGACAAAAAGTGTGTTTTTAAAAGCTCAAAACCCTTGGAATTTAAACGATTCCAAGGGTTTTATCTTGTTTGAAACAAGATATAGGCTGGACAAAAAGTGTTG
>JAZUDB010000151.1:0-4042 GCA_045639385.1 Anaerovoracaceae bacterium
ATTTGGGTCTGCGCTTTATTGTTTGTTGCTTCAGTTGTAAATATCGGAAGGTATCTTATTGAATTGAAGAGAAAATAGCATAGTTACAAGGGGCTGTTTTTCACAGCCCCTTTTCTGTTTCTGTTGATTTTCAATTCTTACTTCACTTCCGTGGCTTCTGCCAGCACGATGTCCGGGTGCCGGTCCGCAAAGAAGTTCAGGGTGAACTGGTTGGCCAGAATCAGTACCGGCCGCTCGAAGCGGTCGAATACCAGAGAAGACCGGGAATCGGTGCATCTCTTCAGCTTGTCCAGGTCGATTTCGTTGGTCTTGCCGCCGTCGGTGGAAACCACCCACTTGGCCAGCTGGAAGTCCAGGCTGTCCATGCGCACGGGGGCGTTGTATTCGTTCTCCAGGCGGTAGGTGAATACCTCGAACTGCAGCTGTCCCACGGCTCCGATAACCACTTCGTTGTATTCGTTGTGGTAAACCTGCACGGCGCCTTCCTGGGCCAGCTGGGCCACGCCTTTCTGGAACTGCTTGGTTTTCATGGAGTCTTTGGCGGATACCCGGGCGAAGAGTTCCGGCGGGAAGGTGGGCAGCGGTTCAAAGAAAATGGGTTCTTTGGTGGTGCACAGGGTGTCGCCAATCTGGAAGTTGCCCGTGTTGTAAATCCCAATGACGTCGCCGGTAATGGCGCTTTCCACGTTCTCCCGCTCGTTGGCCATGAGCTGGGTGGACTGGGCCAGTTTGATGGGTTTGCCGGTGCGGGAAAGGGTTACGGTCATGCCTTTGGTGAATTCGCCGGAGCATACCCGCAGGAAGGCCAGACGGTCTCTGTGAGCCGGGTTCATATTGGCCTGAATCTTAAAGATAAAGCCGGAGAACTTGTCGGAGAGGGGGTCTACCTCGCTGCCGTCTTCCAGTTTCCGGGGTCCGGGTGCCGGAGACATTTCCAGGAAGTTCTCCAGGAAGGTGGTTACGCCGAAGTCTGCCAGAGCGCTGCCGAAGAATACCGGGGTCAGTTCGCCTGCAGCAATCAGTTCCGGGTCCACCGGATAGCCGGCGCCTTCCAGAAGCTCCAGCTGCTCCCGCAGGGCGGCCAGGTTGAACTGGGTGATGACGTCTTCCAGTTCGGGGCTGTTGACGCCGTCCGGTCCCAGCTTGAGAATCTGTTTTTCTTTGTACAGATGCACTTCGTTCTTTAAAATGTCGTAGACGCCCTGGAAGTTCAGACCGGAGCCGATGGGCCAGGTGACCGCGCAGGCGGGCATGCCCAGAATATCTTCCAGCTCGGAGAGAAGTTCCAGCGGGTCCTTTGCTTCCCGGTCCAGCTTGTTCATAAAGGTGAATACCGGAATTCCCCGCATTTTGCAGACTGCAAAGAGCTTGCGGGTCTGGGTTTCGATACCCTTGGCGGCGTCGATGACCATTACCGCGCTGTCCACGGAGGTCAGGATGCGGTAGGTGTCTTCTCCAAAGTCGTTGTGGCCCGGCGTATCCATAATGCTGATGACTTTGCCGTTGTATTCAAACTGCATGACGGAGCTGGTGACCGAAATGCCTCTCTGTTTTTCGATTTCCATCCAGTCGGAGGTGGCGAACTTGGCGTTCTTTCGTGCCTTGCCGGTTCCGGCTTCCCGGATGGCTCCGCCGTGGAGCAGCAGTTTTTCCGTCAGGGTGGTTTTTCCTGCGTCCGGGTGGGAGATGATGCCGAAGATGCGGCGCTTTTCTATCTGTTGTGCAAATTCCTGTCTGTTCATATATCTCTGCCGTTGTGTAAGTCTGTACTGTGTCTTGCTGTTTCTTCTGCCGAATTCTTACATATTTGGTGTACCTCACATAATTTAACCGATAAATTATATCATATCAATTTATCTTGTAAAACCACTATATGTAGCGTACAATGGATTATCAGTTGATATTTCTTGTGTTTGATAAGGCAGGTAGCAGTTATGAAGTGTCCCTTTTGCGAAGCACCCGATACCAAAGTTATAGATTCCAGACCCACCGAAGACGGTTTTGCCATCCGGCGCCGCCGGGAATGCACCGCCTGCGGCAAGCGTTTTACCACCTACGAAAAGCTGGAAGAAATGCTCTTTATGGTGGTGAAGCATGACGGCCGCCGGGAATCCTTCGACCGGAACAAGGTGCTCAACGGCATTATCCGCGCCTGTGAAAAGCGTCCGGTTTCCATGGCCCAGATGGAGGGTATTGTGGACGATGTGGAAAAGAAACTGAACAATTCCATGGAAAAAGAGGTTTCTTCCACCTTTATCGGAGAAATTGTCATGGATAAACTGAAGGATCTGGACGAGGTGGCATACGTGCGCTTTGCTTCCGTCTACAGAGATTTCAAGGATGTAAGCACCTTCGTAGCCGAAGTGGAAAAGCTTCTGGGTGCGGGAAACATGAATAAGAAAGGCTGACCGATGCGTCAAAAAATAAGAGTTGCCATTGACGGACCCGCCGGTGCGGGCAAGAGTACCATGGCAAAAATTCTGGCAAAAGAACTGAATATAGACTATATCGATACCGGAGCCATGTACCGGGCCATTGCCCTGAAGGTACAGCGCACCGGCACGGATTATACCAATCCGGAGGCGTTGGATGCCATGCTGGCAGAAACCCGGGTGGATTACTGCGGCGGCTGCGTATATCTGGACGGAGAGGACGTAAGCGGGCTGATCCGTACGCCGGAAATTTCCGCCATGGCTTCCCGGACTTCCGCCATTCCCGCGGTGCGGGACAAGCTCAGCGATACCCAGTCTGCCATGGCCCGGGAACGCAGCCTTTTGATGGACGGCAGGGACATCGGAACCATTATCATTCCGGACGCGGAGTTTAAGTTTTATCTGAACGCCAATTCCCGGGTGCGTGCTCTGCGCAGAGCGCTGGAACTGCGGGAAAAAGGCCTGGAATGCGACCTGGATCAGGTGGAACAGGAGATTATTGCCCGGGATGAAAGCGATATGAACCGGGACTATCACCCGCTGAAAAAAGCGGATGACGCGATGGAAATCGATACCTCGTATCTTACCATCGAAGAAGTTGTGAACCGCATGATGGAGGTTATCCGTGAAAAGTTCTAAAAAATATTACAGATTATCTGCGGTCTTTTTTGCCGCGTTCATTTTGTTTACGATTCTGGTGAAAACCGTGGACGTAAAGCCCATCGGTCCCAATGGCTCGGAAGTGGGCTTTGCAGCCCTGAATGCCGCCGTTTACAAGCTTTTCGGCGCCCATCCGTTCTTTCACACTCTGACGGATCTGCTGGGTTACACCGCATTTCTCGTAATCGGCGCCTTCGGTATGATCGGACTGGTGCAGCTGATTCAGCGCAGAAGCCTGAAAAAAGTGGACCCGAAGATCGTGCTTCTGGGCATCTTCTATTTAATCGTTCTGGCCTTCTATTTCCTCTTCAACAAAGTGGTGGTCAACTGGGCACCATACCTGGAGGAAGGTCAGCTGGTGCCGTCTTATCCCAGTTCCCACACCCTGATGTTTATCGCGGTGATTGCTACCGCCTTTATGCAGGACGTATTTATCAAAAGCAACGGGGGCAACCCGAAAAAGGATAAGATTATCTGCGGCGCTATGATCGGTTTTACCGTAATGGGACGTCTGTTGGCAGGTGTGCATTGGCTTACGGACATTCTGGCCAGCTGCATGCTGGCGGCGGCGCTGATTCTTCTGTACTGGGCCAGCGTCTGCAGAGGCGAAGGGCACTAGCAGCGAAAATTCCCGGCCCGGCTCACTTTGTGCGGTCGGCCGGTTTTTTCTTGCTTGAATACAGAACAAATGTTCTGTATAATATATCTGACGAGGATATATTTATGGACGATTTTCTTTCTCAACTGAATGATGCCCAAAAAGAAGCGGTCACCAGCACGGAAGGTTATGTGCGGGTCATCGCGGGGGCGGGTTCCGGCAAGACCCGGGCGCTGACTTACCGTTTTGCCTATCTTGTGAACGAACTGGGGATTATGCCGGGGAACATCCTGTGCGTTACCTTTACCAACAAGGCGGCCCAGGAGATGCGCAGCCGCATTCACAACCTGAT
>JAZUDB010000152.1:0-4257 GCA_045639385.1 Anaerovoracaceae bacterium
AGAGGTAGAAAACTATCCGGGCTGTCTGGCGGAAGAATCCGGCAGCACGCTGGCATCAAGAATGTCCGCGCAGGCAGACAAATTCGGCGTTCACAGAGTCTATGATACTGTTCTTACCGCAGATTTGAATAAAGAAATCAAGGAGATTTCGTGTTTCGGAGACGATTATTACGGAAAGACCGTAATTATCGCCACAGGATCCGAGAAAAATCATCTGAACGTACCCGGAGAGGAAGAATTAACCGGCGCCGGCGTTTCCTACTGCGCCACCTGCGATGCAGCTTTCTTTGAAGACCTTCCGATTTACGTGGTAGGCGGCGGAGACGCTGCGGTGGAAGAAGCCATGTATCTGGGTAAATTCGCAAAAGAAATTACCATCATTCAGAATTTGCCGGAGCTGACCTGTGCCGCATCCATTAAGGAAAAGGCCTTCGCGGATCCGAAGCTGAAAACATATATTTATAATACCGTCGTAAAAGAAATCCGGGGCAAAGACCAGATCGAAAGCATCGTAATCCGGAATCTGCTTTCCGGCGAAGAAAAAGAACTGAAACCGGAAGACGGAAGTCCCTTCGGACTGTTTATCTTTATCGGTCTGCATCCCAATACAGAGGTATTTGAAGATCAGCTGAATCTGGAGCGCGGCTACATCCGGACGGATGAAGAAATGCGCACCGAAATACCCGGAGTTTTTGCAGCCGGAGACGTACGCATCAAGAGTCTGCGGCAGGTGGTGACCGCCGTCGCAGTCGGCGCTATTGCCGCCGTAAACGCACAAAAAAACATAGAAAGTCTTTAGATATTAAATAATAAAAAACCGGCCCTTTCGAGCCGGGTTTATGTTGTTTGAATTTACTGAGCCATCTGCTTTGCAACTTCTTCTGCAAAGTTTTCCTGCTTCTTTTCGATTCCTTCGCCTACTTCGTAGCGAACCATTTCCACAACCTGGATGTCCTTGCCGATCTGCTTTGCAACGGAGTCAACATATTCCTTGACGGAAACGTTGGAATCCTTAACGAATGCCTGGCATACAAGGCAGGTTTCCTTGAGCTGCTTGTTGAGACGTCCGGTAATCATCTTTTCGATAATCGCCTTGGGCTTGTCCGGAGCTTCGTTTGCTGCCTGAGCAATCAGAACTTCCTTTTCGTGTGCGATGTATTCCGGATCTACGGAGCTTTCATCTACGAACTGGGGGTTCATGGATGCAACCTGCATTGCAACGTCCTTGCCGCAAACGGTAACTTCTTCTGCAGAAGCTTCTGTCTTGAGACCAACGATAACGCCGATCTTTCCGCCCATGTGAAGGTATCCGATATACTTAACGCCGGGTGTGGTGCACTTTGCAACTCTGCGAACGCTCATGTTTTCACCGATGGTTGCGATCTTCTGGGTCAGAACTTCCTGAACGGTTCCTTCGCCCTTATAATCCTGCTTTAACAGGCACTTTTCGCACTGAACATCGTCGGAAAGAGAGAGCTGAGCCAGATCTTCTACGAATCCGATGAATTCCGGGTTCTTTGCTGCGAAGTCTGTTTCGATGTTGACTTCAACGGCTGCTGCCTTTGTGGAGTCTTCGTTGAATGCAAGTCTTACAAGACCTTCTGCTGCAACTCTGCCGGCCTTCTTTGCTGCCTTGGAGAGTCCTTTTTCTCTGAGGTAGTCGATTGCCTTCTGCATATCTCCGTCACATTCGACAAGAGCCTTTTTGCAGTCCATCATGCCTGCGCCTGTGGTTTCACGCAGATCCTTAACCATTGCTGCTGTTACTGCTGCCATAGTATTTATCTCCTTAAATTACTCTTCTACTGTTTCTTCTGCCGGTGCTTCTGCAGCTTCTTCTGCCGGAGCCATGGATTCGCCCTGTTTTCCTTCGATAACGGCGTCTGCCAGCTTACCAACGATCAGCTTAACAGCTCTGATAGCGTCATCGTTTGCCGGGATTACATAATCGCAGTCATCCGGATCGCAGTTGGTATCGCACATACCTACTACCGGAATTCCCAGAGTGTGAGCTTCCTTAACCGCAATCTTTTCCTTCTTCGGGTCTACGATTACGATTGCGCCGGGCATACCGTGCATGGTCTTGATTCCGCCCAGGTACTTTTCCAGCTTTTCAGCTTCCTGTGTGAGCTTGCCGACTTCCTTCTTGGAAAGCTTTGCGAAGGTTCCGTCTTCTGCCATCTTGTTGATTTCAGCCAGTCTCTTGATTCTGGAAGAGATGGTCTTGTAGTTTGTGAGCATTCCGCCCAGCCATCTTTCGTTTACGAAATACTGGTCGCAGCGAAGAGCTTCGTCCTTAACAGCCTGCTGAGCCTGCTTCTTTGTTCCTACGAAGAGAACGGGCTTGCCTTCTGCGGATACGCTCTTGACGAAATCGTATGCTTCGTCAACTTTGTAAACTGTCTTGGAAAGGTCGATGATGTAGATTCCGTTTCTTTCTGCAAAGATATACGGAGCCATCTTCGGGTTCCATCTTCTTGTCTGGTGACCAAAGTGTACACCTGCTTCAAGAAGCTGTTTCATAGAAATTACTGCCATTTGAAATACCTCCTAAGGTTAACGCTTCCAATGCGGGTTGGCATAACACAAAACCGTTTCCGGCACCTTGTGCATCCCGCAGTGTGCAATATAAAATCCGCTGCTCCGAAGAGCAACGGATATATTGTAGAGTATAAATACCTTATATGCAAGCAAAAAATACCGAAAAAGCTTAAAAAATCAATCTATTTATGATATAAGCACCGATTTCCAGCCCTGCGACGGCAGGCATGTAGGAAATTGTAGGAATCGGCTTTGTATTTTCGGAATTCGGAGGCTCTTTGGAATAGAGAACCGGAATATTTTTTATTCCCTTTTCCCGCAGCTGTTTCCGGATGCTCCGTGCCAGCGGATCCCCTTCCGTCTTCTCAATCCGGTCTATCCGGAAGCCGAAAGGATCCGTTTTATTGCCCGTACCCATGCAGGAGATAATCTTTTCCGGAGCCGCTTCCATCAAGGCAATCTTTGCGGGAACGTCATCGATGGCATCCGCAATAAAGTCCCAGTCCGGAAGATGCAGAAGTGCGATGTTTTCCGGAGAAATGCGGAATTCATATTTCAGGATCTTTACCTGGGGATTAATGGACTCTGCTCTTGCTTCCGCAGCATCCGTCTTGGATTTTCCCACAGTATCCTGCACCGCAAGAATCTGACGGTTCAGATTGGAAATATCCACCATATCAAAATCGCAGAGCCCGATTGTTCCTACTCCCGCGCGGACCAGCGACTCCAGAATGTAGCCGCCGACTCCGCCGAGTCCTGCAATCAGTACCCTGCTGTTTTGAAGTTTCTCAAGTTTTTCGCTGCCGATTAAAGCTTCGGTTCTGGAGAACATTATTCCGCTTCGTCTTCTTCCTGATAAGATCTCTTGTAAGAAATCAGATCGTCTGCAATTTCCAGTGTTGCTACGGAGAGGGGTTTTTCCTCTTCTTCCGTCAGCTTCAGCTGCGGTTTGCCGTCGATCAGGTCTCTGGCGCGCTTGGATGCCATTACCGCAAGGGTGTATCTGCTGTCTACTTTTTCTTTCAGTTTATCGATGGATGGATATAAAAGCATTACGAAAGTGCCTCCTCGTCATATTTCTTAATCACTCTGAGAGTACATCTGTTGACTTTGTTTGTTTTTGTCAGCTTTGCAGCAGCCTTATCGCCGTGCTCGGCAGACATGATATTCTTTACAATGTTTACCGCATCGGAAAGCGTATCGTTTATTACGAAATAATCGTATTCCTTCATTCTGTGGATTTCACTCAGGGTTGCTTTGGTTCTCTCCGCAATCTGCTCTTCACTGTCGGAATGGCGTCCTTTCAGCCGCTCCGCCAGCACTTTCAGACTGGGAGGAAGCACGAAGATCAGAACCGCATCGGGATAATTGGTCTTTACCTGCTGGGCACCCTGCATTTCAATCTCCAGAATGACGTCTTTTCCGGCTTCCATGGCTTCCAGCACAGGTTTCTTCGGCGTGCCGTAGCGATGGCTGTAGATGCCCGCATATTCCAGAAATCCGCCCTCTTCGATGGTTCTGTTGAATTCCTCGTCACTTACAAAATAGTAACTGACGTTGGGGATTTCATTTCCTCTGATTGCTCTGGTTGTCATGGAAACAGACAGCTGAGCGGAACCGTCTTTTACAATCTGCTCGCAAATGGTTCCTTTTCCTGCGCCGGACGGACCGGACAAAACAAATAATCTTCCCTGATTCATTGAAACACCTTAAATA
>JAZUDB010000153.1:0-2756 GCA_045639385.1 Anaerovoracaceae bacterium
TGGTTCCTCCTTGTGTGCAGCCCCCGGTTTTTCCGGAAGCTGCACTCTGCGGGAATCTATTTCTTCAAAATTTTCTTCAGGTACTGGCCGGTGTAGGAATTCTTTACCTTTGCCACGTCCTCCGGGGTGCCGCAGGCCACGATGGTGCCGCCCTTGTCGCCCCCGTCCGGACCCAGGTCCAGAATCCAGTCCGCCGTCTTGATCACGTCCAGATTGTGCTCGATGACCACCACGGTGTTGCCCACGTCCACCAGCTTCTGGAGCACGTCGATGAGCTTGTCCACGTCTGCAAAATGCAGGCCTGTGGTGGGTTCGTCCAGAATGTAGAGGGTTTTGCCCGTGGATTTTTTCGCCAGCTCCGTGGCCAGCTTGACACGCTGGGCCTCACCGCCGGAAAGCTGGGTGGAAGGCTGACCCAGGCGGATGTAGCCCAGGCCCACCTCGTGGAGGGTCTTCATGTAGCGGTTGATGGCCGGGATGTCCTTAAAGAACTCCAGCGCCTCGTCCACGCTCATTTCCAGCACCTCGTAGATGTTTTTGCCCTTGTATTTCACTTCCAGGGTCTCCCGGTTGTAGCGCCTGCCGTGGCACACTTCGCAGGGCACGTACACGTCGGGAAGGAAGTTCATTTCGATTTTGATAATGCCGTCACCGGAGCAGGATTCGCAGCGGCCGCCCTTCACGTTGAAGGAGAAGCGCCCCTGGTCGAAGCCCCGGATTTTTGCGTCCGGCGTCTGGGCAAAGAGGGAGCGGATCTGGGTGAACACGCCGGTATAGGTTGCCGGATTGCTCCGTGGCGTTCTGCCGATGGGCGACTGGTCGATGTTGATCACCTTGTCGATGTTTTCCAGGCCGGTAATTTCCTTGTGCTTGCCCGGCTTTGTCTTGGAGCGGTAGAAGCGCTCGGACACCGCGTTGAAGAGGATATCGTCAATCAGGGAAGATTTGCCGGAGCCGGACACGCCGGTGACGCAGACAAATTTGCCCAGGGGAATATCCGCATTCACGTTTTTCAGATTGTTTTCGGAAGCGCCGATAATGCGGATGATCTGACCGTTTCCGGTTCTGCGGGTTTCCGGCACTTCGATGCGTTTTTCCCCGGACAGATACTGGCCGGTGATGGACTCCTTGCAGGCCTTGACGGTCTCCAGGTCGCCCTGCACCACCAGATAGCCGCCCTGCTCGCCGGCGCCGGGACCGATGTCGATGATCTGGTCCGCCGCTTCCATGGTCTCCTGGTCGTGCTCCACCACAATCAAGGTGTTGCCGATGTCCGTTAAAGACCGCAGAGCCTGCAGCAGCTTGGCGTTGTCCTTCTGATGCAGCCCGATGGAGGGCTCGTCCAGAATGTACATGACCCCCACCAGCGAGGACCCGATCTGGGTGGCCAGGCGGATGCGCTGGCTCTCGCCGCCGGAAAGGGTTGCGGAAGCCCGGGCCAGGGTCAGATAGTCCAGACCCACTTCCGCCAGGAAGCTGAGCCGGGCTTTGATTTCTTTTAAGATGAGGCGGGCGATGGCCATGTCTTTTTCGGACAGGGTCTGCTCCAGGCTCTCAGTAAAGGCCAGAGCGTCCCGGATGGCCAGCTCGGTAAAGTCGATAATACTTTTGCCGCCCACGGTGACCGCCAGAATTTCCGGGCGCAGCTTTCTGCCGCCGCAGTCTGCGCAGACATCCGTGGTCATGTATTCCTCCAGCTTGGCCTTGATCAGGTCGGAGCTGGAATAGGCGTGACGCCGCATCAGGTTGGGAATGATGCCCTCGAAGGCGTCGTGACGCTTGGAAATGGAACCGTCCCGGCGCACGTAGTCGTAGGCCAGCTTGCGGCCGCCGGTACCGTACATCAGCTCCTGCTTGAAGTCCGCGGGCAGGTCCTTGTAGGGCGTGAACATGGACACCTTGTGGTTATCCGCCAGAGCGCCCAGAAGCAGCCGGTAGAAGCCGGCGTACTCCATGTTGGCAAAGGCCTTGGCCAGGGCGCCGCCCTGAATGGACAGATTTTCGTCCTCGATGAGCATTTCCGGGTCCATGCGCTCAATAAATCCCAGACCGTTGCAGGTGGGGCAGGCCCCGAAAGGCGAGTTGAAGGAGAAGCTGCGGGGCTCCAGGTCCACGATGGACACCCCGTGCTCCGGGCAGGCCAGGCTGGTGGAGAAAGTGATCTCCTCGCTCTCCTCCCCCTTCTGCACCAGAGCCAGCACCAGGCCGCCTTCGGAGTGCTTGATGGCCAGCTCCACGGATTCGGCCAGGCGGCTTTCCGCCCCATCCCGCACCACGATGCGGTCCACCACGATTTCGATGGTATGCTTATAGGTCTTGGCCAGCTTGATTTCGTCTTCGCCCAGGTTCTTGATCTCGCCGTCCACGCGGACGCGGATAAAGCCCTCCCGCTGAATGCGCTCCAGCACCTTCTCGTGCTGACCCTTCTGGGCCCGGATGACCGGCGCCATCAGGGTGATGCGGGTGCCCTCGCCCAGGTCCATCATCTGTCCCACGATCTGGTCCACGGACTGGCTGGAGATTTCCCGGCCGCACACCGGGCAGTGAGGCTTTCCGATGCGGGCGTACAGAAGACGCAGGTAATCGTAGATTTCGGTGACGGTGCCCACGGTGGAACGGGGGTTCTTGGACGTGGTGTTCTGGTCAATGGAAATAGCCGGAGAAAGGCCGTCGATGGAGTCCACGTCCGGCTTGTCCACCTGTCCCAGGAACATGCGGGCATAAGCCGACAGACTCTCCACGTAGCGGCGCTGTCC
>JAZUDB010000154.1:0-2073 GCA_045639385.1 Anaerovoracaceae bacterium
ATTATCGTGCAGAAATCCGCGTTCCTGGCATCTACCGCAGGCGTGGATCTTTCTGTTTACTTCCAGAAGAAATTCGGTACTGCCATGTTCGGCGGCGAAGGCTTTATTATGCAGAAGCTCAGCGGATCCGGCCTGGTGTTCTTGGAGATAGACGGTTCCGCCATCGAATACAATCTGGCGGCGGGTCAGCAGCTGGTTATCGATACCGGCAATCTGGCGGCGATGGACGCAAGCTGCTCCATGGATCTTCAAAGCATCAAGGGTGCAAAGAATATTTTCTTCGGCGGCGAAGGCATCTTCAATACCGTGGTAACCGGTCCGGGAAAAGTGACGCTGCAGACCATGCCCATGGCCAATCTGGTGGGACTGATTGCAAGTCATATTCCTACAAGCAATAATTAGGGGCTGTAACAGGGGGATAAGAGGATGAAAACAGCACTGGTTCTTTCCGGCGGAGGTTCCAGAGGAGCGTACGAAATCGGCGTATGGCAGGCGCTCCGGGAACTGGGAATCAAGATCGATATTGTAACGGGTACATCCATCGGGTCCATGAATGCGACCCTGGTTTCTCTCGGTCTGTTCGAGGAAGCGAAAAACTTCTGGCTGACCCTGGACACAGACGAGGTTTTTGACTATAAACATGCCATCGAAAACAAAGGCGTAAAGTTCACCACGGTAAAAGACGTGATCGGTGACTGTATTTCCGAGGCTGCGGTAAGAAAATCCGCGGTGGACCTGGGCATCGTTACGGTAAAGCTTCCCGGCATGGAGGTCATCCGGTGCTGGAAGGAAGATATTCCGGAGGGCAAACTGCTGGATTACGTGTTTGCCAGCTGTTCCTGCTTTCCGGTGGTTACGCCCTACGAGATTGACGAGCAGAAATATCTGGACGGCGGGTACGGTGACAATATGCCCATCGGCCTGGCGCTGGAAAAGAACCCGGATAAGATTATCGCGGTGAATCTGGACGGCTTCGGCAAGGTGCTGGACGAGGATATCGAACGGGCAAAGGACCGGCTGATGATTATCGAAAGTCACCAGAAGCTGGGCAATTTTGCGGTCTTTCACCCGGAACACGCGGCCCAGATTATGCGTCTGGGCTATCTGGACGCCATGAAGGCCTTCGGGGCCTACTGCGGCTCCCGCTATACCTTCATTAAAGGCCAGTTCCCCATCCGGGATTTGCGGGCCATGGAAGAGGCGGCGGACAGTCTGAACCTGGATCCGGGGATTCTTTACACCAAGGACGTATTTTATGAGGCAGTCCGGAAGGAAATCGACATCGAAAAGAAGGATTTCCACGAACCGCTGCAGCTGGGGGAAAAGGTCAGCTTTCTGGCTCTCTGCCTGCTGCTGAAAAAAGATCCGGATCTGAAGCTTCCCAAAACATTAACGAAAATAATCGGCACCAAATTTGCGGCGGCCCGGTGGACCGTTGCGGAAGGATTAGTATAACAAATGAGAAAATCCATACCTGCAGGCAATACACCCATGATCCGGATCGATTACCGGTATCGGGGCGAAATTCACAGCGTTTACGCAAAGCTGGAATATTTCAATCTTTCCGGCAGCATCAAAGACCGAATTGCCTGCCGCATGATAGACAAAGCAGAAGAGAAGGGGCTTTTAAAGCCCGGTCAGCCCGTGATCGAAACCACCAGCGGAAATACCGGCATTGCCATTTCCGCCTACGGGGCGTTTTCCGGTCATCCGGTGCACATTTTTATGCCGGACTGGGTCAGCGGAGAACGGCGGAAAATCATGGAAATGTACGGGGCCACCCTGCATCTGGTTTCCCGGGAAGAAGGCGGTTTTCTCGGCGGCCTGGCGCAGTCGAAAACCCTGGCTGCGGAGCTGGGCGGCTTTATTACGAGTCAGTTTGACAACACGGATAATGCGGACGCGCACTACTTCGGAACCGGCGCGGAAATTCTGCAGCAGCTTCCGGAGGTGACGGATTTTGTTTCCGGCGTAGGCTCCGGCGGAACCATTATGGGTACCGGCCGGCGTCTCAAGGAAGCCCGGAATGCCTATATTACCGCGGTGGAACCGGATGCGGTGCCGCTGCTGTCC
>JAZUDB010000155.1:0-3589 GCA_045639385.1 Anaerovoracaceae bacterium
CACATCCAGAATCCTTGCTCCGGACGTAGTAGGTCAGGAACACTATGACGTAGCACAGTCCGTTATCGGAATTCTGCAGAGATACAAGGAACTCCAGGACATCATCGCCATCATGGGTATGGACGAACTTTCCGACGAAGACAAGATGCTGGTAAGCAGAGCAAGAAAGGTTCAGAGATTCCTCTCTCAGCCGTTCCATGTTGCAGAACAGTTCACCGGTATGAGCGGCAAGTACGTTCCCATTAAGGAAACCATCCGCGGATTTAAAGAAATCGTGGAAGGAAAGCACGATGATCTTCCGGAATCCGCATTCTTATTCGCAGGCACAATCGACGATGTAGTTGCAAAAGCAAAGGGCTAAGATATGAGCACATTTCATCTTACCATCGTAACAACGAGTGGCTTAAAATTTGACGGTGAAGCAGACAGCGTAAAGGTTGTCAGCACAGAAGGTACTGTACAGCTTCTCGCTCATCATGTAAACTATGCAACCACCTTGGGCATGGGGCCGGCATCCATCGGGCTGGACGGAGGCGTCAGAGAGGCAGCTTGCATAGGCGGCATGCTTACTATGAGAGACAACGTAGCAAGACTCATTGCCACAACATTTGAATGGGCGGATGAGATCGATCTGGAAAGAGCCGAGAATGCGCTGAAGAGAGCCGAAGCGAAGCTGGCAAATGCGGATATTTCGCCGGCAGACAAAGCTCTCGCCACAGCCGCAAAGCAAAGAGCACTTGTAAGAATCAGCTGTGCAAATGCGAAATAACAAACTCACAAAAATCCTTACTAATTTAATAATTGTTTTATTAGTCTGCAGTGCGGCAGTTTATGCCGCACTGCATATTCGTATAGAAGACGGCACGTTTTCTCTTGCTGCGGCGCCGCCTGCTGAAGAACAGATTCCGGATCCGCCGGAATCCAACGAATCGGAAGACACAATACCCGAGGTAACATTTACACCGCCGGAGCCGGATCCTGACTACAGCGCTGCAGAATTGCGCCTTGGGAATTTTTTGTATAAAGATATTTATATCAACGGCTACCAGACAAACAACTGGCAGCTGAAATACCCCTTCCTGAAACTGGACGATACCATCTATGCACCCGCGTCGGAGAACGTGCTCAACGCTTTCGGTCTGGGCCTTCGTTTTGACGATGCTTCTCACTGGGTTTGTTTTTCTCCCACTGTCTATCCATTTAAAAAAAGCATTAAGGAAAAGAATAACGCCTGCAATCTGAAGGGTCTGCAGCTGTACTGCGGTCACAGCTACTGGTTCGATGAACAGGAAGTTCCCGCCGGCTGTGCGCTGACCGCAAAGGAGTCCAAGGAAGGTGAAGCCCGCATGCTTTACCTGTCGCTGGATGCACTGCAGCAGTACAGCGGTCTTTCCTTCAGCTGGTATTATGATGACATCTCCGGTCTGTACATCAGCACGGAAGCGGATCGTCCCGCAGAATCTTATCTCTGCGAAAACAACCGGAAATATATCGAGGGACGGGCCCGTTTTATGATGAGCCAGAACTCCAAGCTGTCCCACGGGGATGCCCTCTATTACGAATATCTGTTCCGGCATGAAGCGTCCCTGAACAAATACGTTACGGAAGACACGCTGATTGCCGTCTGCCGGGTGGAGAGCAATTTTAAGCCCACCGTGGGAACAAAAGCCCTGGGCATGATGCAGATCATCCCAAAATACGCCAAAAAATCCGGGTATTCGGAAAAGATGCTGCTGGATCCGCATTACAATATCGAGTACGGCTGTGCAGAACTTGCCAAAAAATACAAGGACTGCGGCGGGAATGAAAAAATGGCGCTGGCTGCCTATAATGCCGGGATGGGCAATGTGCAGAAGCAGATCAAAGAGACGGGAAGCTATAAAACCGCCTATTCTGATAAGTGCATTAAGTACCGGAATATGTTAGAATCATATATTGAAAAGAAAAATTACAGCAGCGATTTTCTGAGATACATCGTTCCATGAAATATAAAGTCAAGCTGGATGTATTTGAAGGTCCCTTTGATTTGCTCGTCTATCTGATCGAACGGTCCAAGATGAGCGTCTACGACATTCAGATTTCCGAAATTACAACACAATATCTGGCATATCTTCAGGATATGCAGGATCTGGACGTGGAAGCAGCCCAGGATTTTATGGTGCTGGCAGCGGAATTGATTCAGATTAAAACCCGCATGCTGCTGCCCACGGAGGCGTCCAAGGAGGAGGGCGGACAGCCCGAAGACCCCCGCAGCGGACTGGTGCAGAAGATTCTGGAATACAAGCAGTTCAAGGAAATGGCGGAATTCCTGGCACAGCAGGAGGAGCAGACTTCTCATATTTACGCCAAACCGGCGGAAGACCTGGAAGCCTATGCCGGCGAGCCGGAGGAGGTCATCCGGGGCAGCCTGACGGAATTTGCCGCGGCCTTTATGCAGTTTCTTCTGAAAAAGCAGCGTCTGGAGGAGATGCACAAGGTTTACGAGCGCATCGAGCGGCAGAAAATGTCCGTGGAAGACCGCATCGCTCAGGTTTCGGCGGTGCTGGAAAAGAAGAAGAAAACCAGTTTCTTCGAGCTGATTGAAGGCGAGGATACCAATTTTAACCGGGTCATTACTTTTATGTCCATTCTGGAATTGTTGAAGCACCGGACCATTGTCGCCAGCCAGAAGAAGCTGTACGGAGATATTATCATTACGGGAAAGGAGCCGGAACATGACCAAAGAGAAAATTAAATCCGCATTGGAATCCATACTGTTCGTCTGGGGTGACCCCCTGGAGGCGAAGACTGCTGCGGAACTGTTCAACCTTTCGGTTCCGGAAACGGTACATATTTTAAGAGAGCTTGCTTCGGAATACGAAGACCGGGAGGGCGGCATCCGCATCCGGGAGATGGATAAGAGCTTCCAGCTCTGCACCGCCGCAGAAAACGACGATTACATCCGTCTGCTGTGCACGCCGGCCAAAGAAAAGCGTCTGTCCCAGGCGGCCCTGGAAACCCTGGCCATTATTGCCTACAAGCAGCCCGTCACCAAGACCCAGATCGATACGGTGCGGGGCATTAAGTCCGACCGGGTGCTGGAAGGTCTGATGGAGCGCAATCTGGTAAAGGAACTGGGCCGGGACACCACCATCGGCCGTCCCTACCTCTACGGTACCACGAAGGAGTTCTTAAAGCTTTTCGGTTTTGAGAGTCTGGAAGACCTGCCGGAAATCGACAACATCGACGACCTGGTGCTGGAGGACGAGGACTGGGAAGGCATTTCTCCGGACCAGCTGACCATGCCGTTGGAAGATGAAAATCAATAGATTGAAAAACGCACGGCGCGCTGCCGTGCGTTTTTATCGGGATATAGGACAAAAGTGTGTGTGACTAATTCCATGAATTCTGGTATTCTCCGGATTTGTAGAGTTCCTTTTAAAAGATATTAGGGCGTTTCACCCAATCCGGCATCTGCGCTGAACTTGGGCACATGTTTGCGCCATATCAACTCGCAGGTTTCACCCAAATGGCATTCATAACGCACTTTGGGCACAGGCGAAAATAAGAGTCTTCACCCAATTGAGCTTCGAAAAATGAATTGGGCACA
>JAZUDB010000156.1:0-6713 GCA_045639385.1 Anaerovoracaceae bacterium
CCGGGATATGATCGAAATCCAGAAGCTGTACAAAAAGCCGGATTACTACAAGGATATGATCACCATGTCCGCGGAGGTGCTGAAGGAAAAATATCTGGCGGCAAGCTCCGTAAAGGATATTATTTTCTACGGTTATCTGTACCAGGAAAAGAAGTGTTTCGGCCTGGATTACAACGATTTGATCAAGTTTACCCTGTACATTTTCCGGGAAAATCCGGACATCTGCCGCAAGTGGCAGAGTCGGCTGGAATATATTATGATCGATGAATTTCAGGACATCGATCAGCCCCAGTACGAGCTGATGGACGTGCTCAGCGCTTATCACAGGAATCTTTTCATCGTGGGCGACCCGGACCAGACCATTTATACCTGGCGGGGTGCTGACGTAAAGTACCTGATGGATTTCGATCAGTCCCATCCGGGCACCAAAACCGTGATGATGAACGAAAACTACCGCTCCACGCCCCAGATTCTGGATGCGGTGAATTCGCTGATTGCAAAGAACCGCTTCCGCATCGACAAGAAACTGACGCCCATGCTGGCGGATGGCTCGAAACCCCTGTGCTGTCATGCCAAAAGCGCTCCGGCGGAAGGGCTTTGGATTGCGGAAAAGGTAAAGGAACTGACGGAGGCGGGGGTGCGTCCGGAGGATATTGCGGTACTTTACCGCGCCCACTACATTACCCGGAACATCGAAGAGGCCTTCCTGAAGGAGAAGATTGCCTATCACATTTACAGCGGTCAGCAGTTTTTCGACCGGGCGGAAATCAAGGACGCGCTGTCCTATCTTCGCATGGTGGTTTTCCGGGACGACCTGAGCTTTCTGCGCATTGTCAACGTGCCCAAGCGCAATATCGGAAACAGCCGCATTCAGCTTCTGCAGGAATATGCGGAGGCAAACGGCTGCAGTCTTTACAGTGCCCTCTGCAGCCTGGCGGACAGTGAAAAGTTCCGCGGCACCGGGGCTGCAAAGTTCATCCGGCTGGTGGAAGACTTCGGGCAGAAGGCGGAAAGCATGCCCGTATCGGAGCTTTTGTCGGAGCTGCTGGACAAAAGCGGCTACGAAGCCATGCTGCGCACGGAGGGCAGTCAGGAAAGACTTGACAATCTGGCGGAACTGCGTCAGTCTGTGTATGATTACGAAGTAAGCTGCGGGGAGGAATGCACCCCGGCCCATTATCTGGCTCATGCGGCTCTGTTTTCCTCTGCGGATCAGCCGGAGGGGAAGGGCAAGGTAAAGCTGATGACGGTGCACGCGGCCAAGGGACTGGAGTTTCCTTACGTCTTTCTCTGCAGCATGAACGAGGACGTTTTTCCCTCCAAGAAGACCGCCAATCTGCCGGCCATGGAAGAGGAGCGGCGGCTGGCCTTCGTGGCCATGACCCGGGCGGAAAAGATGCTGTTCCTTTCGGAGGCTGACGGCCGGACCCTGGACGGGGCACCCCGCTATCCCTCCCGCTTTCTGCTGGACATCGATGAGGGCCTGGTGGAGCAGGAGAATCCTCCCGCAGAGGAGCTGATCAAGGCGGCCCGGGATTTTATCCGGGTGAAGGAAAAATACCTGCCGGAGAACGTGCAGGCGGAACTGTTTTCCCCGGGCACCCGGGTGCTGCACGACGTGTTTGGGAAGGGCGAAATATTGGATACCGATGCCAAGGCAGGGGTATATATCATCAAATTTGAGTCACTGGATACGCCCCGGCGGCTGAATATCCGCATCAAACTGCACCGGGCGGAATAACAAAAATGATTTACATGCACGTGGACGCCAACTCCGCTTTTCTAAGCTGGAGCAGCGTGGATGCAATTGCAAAGGGGTCCGAAATCGATTACCGGACCATACCTGCGGTGGTGGGCGGCGACGAAGCTGCCCGTCACGGTGTTGTATTGGCCAAATCGGTGCCGGCCAAGGCCTTCGGCATCGTAACCGGGGAGAGTCTGATGGAGGCCCGGCGGAAATGTGCGGGGCTGGTGGTTCTGCCCCCGGATTTTGAAGTGTATTCCCGCTACAGCGATGCCATGTACGAAATTCTCTGCGCATACTCCCCCCAGATCGAGCGCTACAGTATCGACGAATGCTTTCTGGATTACACCGCTTCGGAAAAGATTTTCGGAGACCCGGTAAAGACCGCCTGCGAAATCAAGGACCGCATTAAAAACGAGCTGGGCTTTACGGTGAACGTGGGGGTGTCCGACAGCAAAATCCTGGCCAAAATGGGTTCGGAACTGAAGAAACCGGACCGGGTCCACACCCTCTGGCCGTCGGAGATGCCGGAAAAGCTGTGGCCTCTGCCCGTGGAAGATCTGTTTATGGTGGGCCGCAGCTCCGCAAAGAAACTGCGCAGCATCGGCATCGATACCATCGGCAAGCTGGCTGCGGCAGACGAGGCCATGCTGAAGATGGTGTTCAAAAGCTACGGTCCCCTGATGCACAGCTACGCCAACGGAAAGGACTACGGCAGCATGTCCATGAATCACGAGGACGTGCGCAAGGGGGTAGGGAACAGCATTACCATCGATCACGACGTGGCGGATGCCGCAGAGGCAAAGGTTTACCTTCTGCATCTCTGTGAAAAAGTGTCCGCAAGGCTTCGGACTATGGGGGCGGAAGCTTCCAAGGTGTCGGTGACCATCCGAACCTCCGGCTTTTTAAACTACGGTCACCAGGAGCAGTCCGACACCTTTACCAACACCACAAAGGATATTTACGCCGCGGCCTGCCGGCTGTTCGACGACTGCTGGCACGGGGAACCTATCCGCCTGCTGGGAGTTTCCACGGGCGGCCTGCGCTATGCGGACGAGGATGCCCAGATCTCCCTTTTCGACACGCCGAAAAAGGCGCAGGATCTGGCGGCGGACAAGGTGATGGATGACATCCGTGCCAAATTCGGGAAGGATTCCATCAAAAGGGGAAGCCTGATTTAAGGGTCTGCAACTTTTTTGAATTTTTCCCGTTTTCCTTTCAATTTTTCCTTGACAGGCAATAAGGTAAATGGTAATATCTTCAATGCAGTCTTTGAGAAGAGAGACGTATGTGGCGGTGTAGCTTAGTTGGCTAGAGCGTCCGGTTCATACCCGGAAGGTCGGCGGTTCGAATCCACCCGCCGCTACCATATTCTTTTTTCGCTGCTGCATGGTTACGGTGGGTGTAGTCAAGCGGCCAAAGACGCCGGGTTGTGGCTCCGGTAGTCGTGGGTTCGAATCCCACCACCCACCCCATAACTTCATATTTTTCGCAGGGGTATCGCCAAGCGGTAAGGCAACGGATTCTGATTCCGTCATGCGAAGGTTCGAATCCTTCTACCCCCGCCATTTTTTTAGGGCGCGATAGCCAAGTGGTAAGGCACAGGTCTGCAAAACCTTTATGCGCAGGTTCGAATCCAGCTCGCGCCTCCAAAAAAAGAAGGGACTTCACAAGGGTGAGGTCCTTTTTTTTTGTTGTTTTTCCGCGTATTTTTTGTCCGTAGGTGAAAAAAACATACACTGGTTTCATTAATATGCTACACTGAATTCAGTAAAAAGAATGTAAGTCATATTACGGAGGCGAAATATGAACAACGAAATTGATTTCGGGAAATACCCCGAAGGCTGGGAGTACGCAAAATCACTCCTTACATTTGTTCCGGAAAAAGAAAGAGAAGCTTTTATGGTGGGTTATTGCACCAGCGCCGGATTGTTTTAACCGCAAAGGGAAAAGAAAGGAAAGGAGAGAACCATGGAATCTGCAAAAGAAAAAGCGCAGCTGCTTCGGGATGCGGCAAAGTTTAAGAAAACCTATCGAATTCCCACCCATTCCAATTATTGGACGTATATGATTCTGGAATCCGGTCATACACTGGGAGAAGCTCTTTACGACAACGAACTGCTCACACAGATTGTATGTAATTTCCACGAGAAGTACGAGTTTGACTTCTATAACTATACCGGCGGAAGAAATCCGGTCCGCGCGGCGGATGCCGTAGACGGAAACACCTATATTATCAACGATGAAACCGAAGCACTGAATATCAAGGACTGCAGCTACATCGAAGACGGAGAATATCCGGAACTGGCTGCCAATCCGCTGAAGTTCTATTGGGAGAAGTATCTGCCCAGAAAGTGCGGAAAGCTTGCGCAGCCGGCGGAAATCGCCGCTCCAGCCTTCGCCGAATCTGCCCGGGAACTTTCGGAGTACAAAAACATGACGGCCAATCTGAGAAAACTGTTTGCGGAAAAGTATCAGATTCCCAGCCGCGCCCTCGGCTACGGGCAGATGCCGATTGAACTTCTGTTCAACCAGATTCGCGGCATCAAGGCGCTGAGCGTGGATCTAAGACGCCGCAAGGAAGAAGTCATTGCCGTGTGCCACGCTTTGGAAGACTTCAACGGATACCGTGCGGCGCTGAACGCAGCAAAGAACCGGGAGATGCCGGATAATACCGCGTTTCTGATCGGTACCTGCTGCCTGGCGCACAGCATCATGTCCGTCAAGCAGTACGAAGAATTCTACTGGCCGTGGATGAAACCCTTTGCGGACGTTGCCGTGGAGAAGGACGGAAACTTTCTTGTTTTCTGCGAAAGCTTCTTCGGAAGGCACGCGGAATTCTATCAGGACATACCGAAGGGCGTTCTCCTGATCCAGCCGGAGCAGGACGATCCCTTCGAGCTGCGCAGACAGCTTCCGAACGCTGCCATCTGCGGCGGAATGAAGAGCACCCTGCTGGGCAGCGGTACCAAGGAAGCGGTTCTGGATTTCGCAAAGAAACTGGTTGACGAACTGGGCCGGGACGGCGGCTTTATTATGGGTCAGGATAAGATGATGACCTACAGAAACGACGCCAAGCCGGAAAACATTCTTGCCGTTCAGGAATTCTGCCGAAACTATAAAGGATAATGTCCCAAAGGCAGGACCGTGCAGGTCCTGCCTTGTTTTTCAGGCGTTTTTATCGTAAAATATACCTATTATGAAGAACATCACAACATATTATTCCAGCCGGAAGAACATCTTTCTCTGGCTGGCTGTCCTGCTGAGCATCGTCTCTGCAGTGACCCGGATTATAGCTTGCAGTGGCGCAGATTCTGCAGGCTTCGGCGTGACGGTCGTCCATATAATTTTCCCGCTAGCAGCAAATCTTTTTATCGCAATACGGCTGCCCTGGCGATGCGCGGAACAATTTTATGTGACGGTGGACCCTGCGGTTCTTCTTGCAGTACACTTCTTCTTCCTCGTTCTCGGTTTGGAAGTCCCTTCTGCAACGACCATCTGCTGTTTATTACTCTGCGTACTACAGATGTTCGCGTTTACGCGGACGTATAAGGGGAAACTGAATTCCAAGCTGCCGGCTCTGGTGGTCTGGCTGCTGCCTGCGCTGTTCTGCCTGGATGAAAAGTTCCTCCGGGATTTCATTCTTGCCTGGGAAACCCGGAAAGCTGCACTGGTCACCGAAGCCACTGCATGGCTCTGCGTGGTGTGCATCATTCTGGCATCCAAAAAAATGCCGGCACCCAAAGAAGGGGAGCCCTATCGGCGCAAATACGGAGACCGTTACGAAGGCCGCCGGGTTTACGGTGTTTATCCCATGGGTCAGATGGTGGCGTACTTCATGCCTACCAGAACCGGATCCTCCAATTTTGTCCGGGATAAAATTGAAATCACCAACGTGGAAAGATACATCCACGCCAAAAGAAAGAGCGGGTGCAAGCATTTCGGGCTGACCCACCTGTTCCTGGCCGCTTATGTGCGTGCCGTGGCGGAATATCCTGCTTTAAACCGCTTTATTGCAGGGCAGAAGATTTATCACCGCTTCGACATCGTATGCAGCATGGTCATCAAAAAGGAAATGAGTTCTTCCAGTCCGGATACCACCATCAAGGTGAAGTTCGATCCGGCGGATACCGCATTCGACGTGTACGAAAAGTTCAATGCCCAGGTGCAGGCGGTAAAGGCCACCCAGGATCTGGACAACAATTTCGATGCCATCTGCAATCTTTTTTCCAAGATTCCCAGTCTGCTGCTTTCCGCAGGCATCTGGTTCTTCCGGATTCTGGACTACTTCGGACTTCTGCCCATCGAAATTCAAAACCTTTCTCCCTTCCATGCATCCATGTTCATTACGTCCATGGGTTCTCTGGGAATTCCGCCGATTTATCATCATCTGTATGATTTCGGCACCATGCCTCAGTTCTGTGCCTTCGGCGCCAAGTACTCCGAAAAGGAAACCGCGGCCGACGGAAGCATTATCAATCGGAAGTACGTGGATTTTACCTGGGTTACGGATGAGAGAATCTGCGACGGCTTCTATTACGCCGCCGTGCTGAAGAAAATGAAAACATACCTGCTGCATCCGGAAGTGCTGGATATGCCTCCGGAAGAAGTAAAAGAGGATATTGATTAAATGAAAACATTGATTGCCGGTGCGGATATTCTTGCAAGAAAAGACGGACAGTATCAAGTCATTAAAAACGGATTTTTGGGCATTGACGGAGAAACCATCGATTACATCGGTGCCGAAAAGCCCGCAGCTCCTTACGACCGGGTAAAAAACATGCCGGGAAAGCTGCTGATGCCGGGGCTGGTGAACACCCATACCCACACGCCCATGACGCTTCTGCGGGGCGTTGGCTCCGGTCTGCCGCTGCAGAGATGGCTGTTTGAGGCCATTTTCCCCATCGAAGATAAAATGACGGACAGCGATGTAATCATCGGCACCCAGTTCGCCATTCTGGAGATGCTG
>JAZUDB010000157.1:0-4028 GCA_045639385.1 Anaerovoracaceae bacterium
CCGAAAACAAGGATTTTCTCAGGAGATAGCGATGAAAGAAAAGAAAACCCTTCAGGAGCAGTACCAGGCACGGAAAATTCACCCGGTACCGGCTCTTCCTTTTCGATTTATGACTTTGGTGTCGAAAGTTCTTTATTACAAGAAGTTCGACGTGAATTTTAACTACCATGTGGACCTGGAACCTTACCGGGATACTTCCTATGTGGTGGTGGGGAATCATGCATCCCGGATTGACTACGTCTATCTGGGACTTCCGTTCTTTCCCGATACGTTCAATTACGTGATGGGATATAACGAAATCTTCCGCAGCCATCTGAATCTGGTGCTGCGGGCTATGAAAATCATTCAAAAGAAAAATTTCGTTCCGGATTTGTATGCCATGCGGCAGATCAAGCGGGTCATCAAAGAGGGTGGACGCATCATTATCATGCCGGAGGGCATGAGCTCCATTTCCGGACACAATCAGCCCAGCCAGGCGGGCAGCGGACAGCTGCTGAAATCTCTGGGACTTCCGGTCTTCTATTCCAAAATCCAGGGCGGTTATCTGGCCAATACCAAATACAATCTGGAGGAGCGGCCGGGTCACGTGGACGTGGACATCGATCTGATGTTCTCTCCGGAAGACCTGAAGAATATGAGTGCCGACGAAATTCAGACAAGAATGGATGAACTGATCTGGCAGGACGATTACGAGTGGAACAAAAAACATCACTACAGCTTTAAGAGCAAGGCCGGCGTGATGGCGGAGGGCATGCACCAGCTGCTGTTCTGGTGCCCCAAATGCCGCAGTTCCCTGAACATGGAAAGCAAGGGGGATACCCTGCGCTGCAAATGCTGCGGCAGCGGAATTACCCTGGACGAATATTATGATATGCACCCGCTGACGCAAGACAGTGTGGTGCCGGAAACCCCTTCCGTCTGGTTCGATATGCAGCGGGCATGGGTAAAAAAACAGGTGGCGGATCCGGATTTCAAACTGGAAGAAAAGGTACAGCTGGGTGTGCTGCCCAAGTACCATCTTTTAAAAAATCAGAAAACATCCGAAATCGTGGGAGAGGGAACTCTGACCCTGACAAGAGAAGGGCTTTCTTACAAAGGCTCCCGGGATGGTGCGGATTATACGTTTTTCATTCCGTCCGCGGAGCTGCCGACCTACGGAATGTGTACGGATGTCAGCAGGTTTTATACTTTTGTGGGACCTGAATTCACGGAGTTTTATCCGGAGCGGGATTCAGCAGAGCTTTGGATGATGGCCACGGAAGAAATCCATCATTTGAACAACGGACGGTGGAAGGATTTCCCGGAAAATCATCCGGCAAACCGGAGACTTTCCAAAGAATTTTTAGAATCACTTTAACATGAAGAATTGGATTATTCGAAAATTTATTAAAGACAGCGAAAACGTGAAGGATCCCGCGGTCCGGGAGCGCTACGGAAGCGTTGCCGGTGCGGTGGGCATTATTTCCAACCTGATCCTCTGCGCTTTTAAAATCGGTGTGGGCGTCCTGTTCGGCAGTATTGCCATTCTGGCGGACGGAATCAACAACTTAAGCGATGCATCTTCTTCCCTGATTACGCTGCTGGGCTTTAAGCTGGCTTCCCGCAAGCCGGACCGGGAACATCCCTGGGGACACGGACGCACGGAATATCTAACCGGTCTGGCCATTTCCGTTATGATTATTGTCATCGGCGTGCAGCTTTTCCGCAGTTCCCTGGACAAAACCCTGCATCCGGAAGCGGTGGAATTTTCCTGGCTCACCGTGGCGGTGCTGGCAGGTGCAATTCTCATTAAACTCTGGCAGGCAGGCTTTAATAAAAGCATCGGCAGAACCATCAATTCCGACGCTTTGATTGCTACGGCAGCAGACAGCCGCAATGATGTAATTTCCACCGGAGCGGTTCTTGCGGCCACATTGATCGGCGGATTTACTTCCTGGAATCCGGACGGTCCCATAGGAATTCTCGTGGCGCTGTTTATTCTCTGGTCCGGCATTTCTCTGGTAAAGGAAACCATTGCGCCTATTCTGGGGCAGCCGCCGGAACCAGAAACCGTCCATGCAATTTCTTCTGTGATTCTTTCCCACGAACATATTCTGGGAATTCACGACCTGATGGTGCACGATTACGGTCCGGGAAGACTTTTTGCATCCGTTCACGTGGAGGTGGACGGTGCAGAGGACATTTTTGTCGTACATGACCGTATTGATAATATTGAAAAAGAAGTATTTGACAGCCTGGGCATCATGCTGACCATCCATATGGATCCGGTGGTGGTGGGAGACCCGCTGGTGGATACGGTAAAAGTGCAGCTGGCGGAAATTATCCGCGGCATTGAAGGGGTCATTAATGTACACGATGTACGCGTCGTACAGGGACCGACCCACATCAATGTGGTGTTTGATGCGGTGCGCACTGATCGCTGCAAATTATCCATCGAAGAATTAAAGGAGACGTTGTCTGCCGAACTGAAGAAGTATAATCCGAAGTACATTGCAGTTCCTACAATAGACAACAATTATATCTGAATTGAAAGACAAAGTACTGATTCAAATTGAAAATCTGAAGTTTCGATACGAGAGCGAGGAAGATGACGAAACGCCCAAGTTTGCGCTGGACGGTGTCAATCTGGACATTCACGAAGGTGAATTCGTTGCCGTGGTAGGCCGCAACGGCTCCGGAAAATCCACGCTTTCCATGAACCTGAATGCACTGCTGCTCCCCACGGAGGGCAGGGTCCTGGTGGACGGTCTGGATACTGCCGACGAAAAAAATCTGTGGGAAATCCGCAAGCGCGTAGGCATGGTATTCCAGAATCCGGACAATCAGCTGGTATCTTCCGTGATCGAGGATGACGTGGCTTTCGGCCCGGAAAATCTGGGTCTGGATCCGGCGGAAATCCGGGTGCGGGTGGACGAAGCTCTGAAAGCCGTCGGTATGTATGATTACAGCAAGAAGGCGCCCCATCTTCTGTCCGGCGGACAAAAGCAGCGGATTGCCATTGCGGGTGTGATTGCCATGAAACCGCAGTGCGTGGTGTTCGATGAATCCACTGCCATGCTGGACCCGCTGGGCCGCAAGGGCATTATGTCTATTATCGAAGACCTGCACAGACAGGGTCACACCGTCGTGATTATTACCCATTTCATGGAAGAAGCTGCGCTGGCAGACCGCATTGTGGTGATGTCCGGCGGAAAAATTGCCATGGAGGGCACGCCGGCGGAAGTATTTGCACACAAAAACGAACTGGAAGAGCTTTATCTGGAGATTCCCTTTGCCGTACGGCTGGCGGATGCGCTCCGGCAGAAGGGTTTTGACATTCCGGAGGATGTAGTGACGGAGGAAAGGCTGGCAGACGTATTATGCGCATCGAAGTAAAAGACCTGAGCTACGTCTACAGTGAGGGACTGCCCTACGAGACCAAGGCTCTTGATAATATTAATTTTACCGCCGAAGAAGGGGACTTTGTTGCCCTGATCGGCTGCACCGGATCCGGAAAAACCACCCTGGTGGAACATCTGAACGGTCTATTAAAACCCAGCAGCGGCCAGGTTCTGGCCGACGGCATTGATATCAACGATAAATCCAAAGAGGCCAAGGCACTGAAGCGCCAGATCGGCATTGTGTTCCAGTATCCGGAATATCAGCTGTTCGAAGAGACCGTGGTAAAGGACGTTATGTTCGGTCCGAAAAACCTGGGTCTTTCCGAGGAGGAGTGCCGGGAAAAAGCCCTGGAAGCACTGCGGCTTGTGGGCATTGATCCCGAGGAATACGGGGAAGAATCTCCCTTTTCTCTGTCCGGCGGGCAGAAGCGCAGAGTCGCCATTGCCGGGGTTCTTGCCATGGATCCCAGGGTTCTGATTCTGGACGAACCAACGGCCGGTCTGGATCCCAAGGGACGTCACGATATACTGGAGATGATTACCAGAATTCAGGCGGAGCGGAATCTGACCATTTTCCTGGTTTCTCACAACATGGATGACGTGGTGGAATTTGCCAACAAGGTAATCGTGCTCAAGCGGGGCACCATC
>JAZUDB010000158.1:0-5630 GCA_045639385.1 Anaerovoracaceae bacterium
CGTAGGTTAATTTAAAATAGCACATATAACGCATAATGTCAATTGATAATTAACCTATAAGGTTAATTATATATACAAAGAAATATGTAAAAAGAATTTTAGGATAAAAAGTGTGTATGAAGGCTTTATAGTGAAACATACGGCACAAATCAGAAAAATTACTCCATAAAACTCGGAATTCCTGGCTTTTAGGGGATTACCTTGCACAGGGAGCCTAAGAAGAGAATCATACCAACGATCCTGAGTATGCGTTTTGTTCGATAACCTCGGTTTGGGCAATTTCACTCAATCTAACCCCCGGGTTAAGGCAAAACAGCCCTGCCGGACTTCATTTTTTATTCGCACAAAAGCGAAAATAGTCCCATTTCCTGTTTTTTATGGTTTGGGACCATTTTTGGGCATAGTTTTGTGAAGAAACTGTGAAGAAAAGTTATATTTATATTAATATTCTTAATACATGCGAATTATTATTCTAAAATTGCTGTTGATACGGCACAAATATGGTCCCAAATGAACATTTCGTCCTATCTGTGCAGTTTTGACCCAACGCGGCCCCGGATTCCATGGTCCCAAATGCACATTTTGTCCCATCTGTGCAGTTTTGACCCGCCGCCAGCCCGAATCGCCCGGGGGCGCCCCGCTTTGACCCGTCAGCCAGCGCTCATTACAGCTCGGCGGAGTCCAGAATGACGGTAAAGGGGCCGTCGTTGAGCAGTTCCACCTTCATGTCCGCGCCGAAAACGCCGGTTTCCACCCGCGGGCCCGCGGCCAGCTTTTCCCGGCACCGGGCAACCACGTATTCGTAGAGTTCGTTGGCCGCGTCCGGGGCTGCGGCGTTGGTAAAGCTGGGCCGGTTGCCCTTGCGGCAGTCCGCGTAAAGCGTAAACTGCGACACCAGCAGCAGGCTTCCGCCCACGTCCGCCAGCGACAGATTGGTCTTGCCGTTTTCGTCCTCAAAAATCCGCAGGCCCAGCATCTTTTTGATCATTTTGTCTGCGACAACCCGGTCGTCTCCGTGGGTGACCCCGATCAGCACCAGGAATCCCCGGCCGATCTCGCCGACCCGGCGAAGGCCGGAATTGCCGGCGGCAAGGCTCGGTCCGCCGAAGCTGTTTTGTTCCGCGCCGTCCTGCGCCACGTCCACCGAGGCCCGGCGCACTCTCTGTATTACAAATCGCATATTGTTACCGCCTTTCTGCGTTTTTGTAATATAATATTATAAAAAACCCGGAGAAATAAAGTGGAACTGACAAAAGAGAAAAAAGAATTATTCGAAACCATGCCGGTCCGGCAGGCGGTGCAGAAAATGACCGTCCCTACGGTGGCATCTTCGCTGGTCATGATGATTTACGGCCTGGCCGATACTTATTTTGTGGGCCTTTTGAACGACCCGGTGCAGACAGCGGGGGTCACGCTGGCCTCCACCATTCTGCTGTCTTTTAACGCGCTGAACAACCTGTTCGGCATGGGCGGCGCCAGCCTGTTCAGCCGGCTGCTGGGCGTGGGCGACTTCGAAGGTGCCCGGAAGGTAGGCGCGTTCTGCATTTATTGGGCGGCCATCTGCGGCGCCGTGTACTCGGCGGTCATCGCCCTGTTCAAGCTGCCCATTCTGAATATGCTGGGTGCGGACGACGTCACCCGCGGCGTTACGGGAAACTACCTGTTCTGGGTGGCGACCTGCGGCGCGCTTCCGGCCATTCTGAACGTGGTACTGGCCAACATTGTGCGGGCGGAGGGCTCTGCGCTGAACGCCAGCAGCGGTACCATGAGCGGCTGCATTCTGAATATGGTTTTAGACCCCCTCTTTATTCTGCCCCGCTTTCTGGGCATGGGTGCTGCGGGGGCGGGCCTGGCCACGTTTATCTCCAACAGCGCGGCGACCCTCTACTTTTTCGCCTATATCGCGGCAAAAAAAGGCAAGACCTTTGTATCGCTGCATCCTTCGGATTTCAAGGGCTCCGGGAAATATGCCAAAAAGGTTCTGTCCGTGGGACTCCCCAGTGCTCTGCAGAATCTTTTCAACGTTGCCTGCCATTTTGTACTGAACAATTTTGCAGCGGTTTACGGGGCCTCGGCGGTGGCGGCCATCGGCATTGCATCCAAGATCACCATGGTGCCCATGTACGTTTGCATGGGTCTGACCAACGGCATTGCCCCGCTGATCAGCTACAACTACAGTTCCGGCAACGCCCGGCGCTTAAAGGACTGCTTCGAATTTACCATTAAGCTGGCCGTGGGCATTTCTCTGGCCATGACCCTGATCTGCTTCCTGTTCCCGGCGCAGCTGATGAGCGTGTTCAACCGGAACCCGGAGATTATTGAGCTGGGTACCCTGAACACCCGGATCCTCAGCCTTTACGTGCCTTTCTTTGCGGTGGACATGGGAGCGGTTTCGCTGTATGTGTCCTGCGGCATGGGAAGAAAATCTCTGGTCTGCGCGGTAATTCGAAAGATCATTCTGGAGATTCCGCTGCTCTTCGTTTTCCGGTATTTCCTGGGCTATACCGGTCTGGCCTGCGCCCAGCCTGCGGCGGAAGTAATTATGACTGCCGTGGCGCTGATCAACGTCCGCGCCATCTATAAAGAACTGGGCCTGCGGCAATAGCCCGCGGCAGACAGTGCTCCATTGCTCTTATTGAAAAAAACACGGGACCGGCTTGAACGGCCCGATCTGAAAAAACACGGGACCGGCTTCGCGCCGGTCCCGCTTTGCTTTATAACTGATATACTTCTTTGCACTTGTTTTCCAGGTACTGAATGTAGTACTCCGAATCGAAGGCACCGCCCAGGACACGGGTCAGCAGCTCGCCGGGCTTGTACAGACAGCCGTGCTTCCAGATGTGCTCCCGGTTCCACGCGTTTACAGGCCCGAAATCGCCGGTTTCAGCGCATTTGTCCACGTCTACGGTCTCTTTCATCTTCGCCAGGAACTGGGCGCCGTAAGCGCTTCCCAGGGCGTAGGACGGGAAGTATCCCACGGAGCCGCCGGACCAGTGGCTGTCCTGCAGGCAGCCCTGTCTGTCGTCGGGCACGTCAACGCCCAGGTACTCTTTGTAAAGTTCGTTCCAGCGCTGGGGAATATCCTTTACCTCCAGCTCGCCGGCCATAACGGCCTTTTCGATTTCGTAGCGCACCATTACGTGCAGGCAGTAGGTCACCTCGTCCGCCTCGGTACGGATCAGGGACGGCTCCACCTTGTTCACCGCAATGTAAAGGTCCTCTGGGGTGTAGCCTTCCATCTCTTCGGGGAAAAGCTCCTGCAGCTTGCCGAAAATAAAGCGGCTGTAGGCCTTGCTGCGGCCCAGAATGTTTTCGTAGAAGCGGCTCTGGCTTTCGTGCACGCCCATGGACACGCCCCCGTCCAGCACGGTAAAGGCGAATTCGTCTGCGGAGCCGGTATCGTACAGGGCGTGGCCGCCCTCGTGAATGACGCTGTACATGGAGGACGCAAAATCATCCTCGTGGTAGTGTGTGGTAATGCGCTCGTCCAGATGGCTGCCCAGCGAGGTGGTAAAGGGATGTTCCGTGGTGGAAAGTCCCACGTGACCCATGTCCAGGCCCATCTTTTCCATGATGTAGAGGGACAGTTCCTCCTGCTTTGCCGCCGGGAAGTTTCCGAAGCGGATGGCGTCGGACACCTGGGGCTTTGCCTGGGTGGCGGCAATCAGGGGCACGATGCGGCTGCGCAGCTTTTCGAAGAAGGCGTCGCAGGTTTCTTTGTTCAGGCCGTCCTCGAACTCGTTGAGCCAGTAATCGTAGGGATCCTTGCCGGGGGCCAGATAGCCCGCAAACTTTTTGTTGGTTTCGAAAATTTTTTCCAGATAGGGCCGGAACATCTCAAAATCCGAGGCTTCCTTGGCGCTGTGCCACACGTCCTCGGCCTGCACCAGCAGCTCCTGGTAAGCCACGTATTCCTCCATGGGAATCTTCTGCATGTCCTTGATGTCCTTGATCAGGATCTCGGTCATGCGCTGCTCTTTTGCGTTCAGCTGCGCCTTGTTTTCGTCCAGGAAATGCAGCAGTGCCACGGTTTCGTCTGCGGTGGACAGCTTGTAGCTTTCCTCGGACAGAATGCCCAGGGTGACGCCCCGGTTGGCCGCGGTTTCCTTGGGTGCGGTGGTGGCGCCGTCGTAGTAGATCACGCCCATGGCGTGGTTGTAGGCCGCCATCTTCTTCTGCAGTTTATATAATTCTTCTTTTGCGTTTTCAATTGTCATACGAGTGCCTCCGGTTGGATAAACGTTGCTGCGGTGGACAGCAGAAAATAAACGAACATGGCAATCATTCCGAAACTTAAGTATACGGTCCGGAAGACTTCTTTTTTCTCCAGCTGCATGCCTGCCCGGGCGAACTTCAGCTCCTTGCGCAGGTCCGTAAAGGCACAAATGCCCACGATGACCAGAATAACGGTCAGCACGTTGTAGCCCAGCAGGACCCGGTTCCAGGGCGCCATGGGATTGGTAATGTCCGCGTGATCCGTCAGGACCAGCGACAGGAAGCCCCCGTGGAAGTTGAGCATCATATGCAGCAGAATGGTATATTTAACTTCCCCGGTCCGGGTGTAAACGTAGCCCAGCGCCAGACCGATGGCAAAAGCATAAAACAGCTGGGTGGTGTTGCCGTGGAACAGCCCGAAGCTGAGAGCCGACACGAAAATGGACAGCTTGGTACCGTACTGCTGGGTGCGGTCGATCATGAACTTCCGGAACACCAGCTCCTCCACGATGGGGCCGATAATCACCACCACCAGAAGGACGATCAGGTAGTCCGAGCTTTCCAGCATCATGCCCAGATCGAACTGAGGAGCAGCGCCGGTAATGCCTTCCAGCAGGCTCGCCGCCAGCAGGCCCACCACGTTGCCCAGCATCATGGCCGCAAGGCAGATGGCAAAGTATTTCAGAAATTCCTTCAGCGTTAAGCTGTGCCTTGCCCGGTTCACCGTGGGCATTTTGCGGATGAGCAGATAGCCCAGGGGCAAACCCACCGCATACATGGGCACGGAAGACAGCAGGATCTGCACGCCGCCGTCCTCCATCAAATCCGGATCGATCAGCATAAAGACCAGAATGGCAATCACCTGAAGAACCAGCGCGCTGGCCAGCATGATCAGGGGCACGCTGAGCACCTTTGAAAAAGTACTTTTGCAAAGCTGCAGGAACAGGGCGCTATGACCCGGCTGCGGCTGCATCTGGGGGTCTGCACTGCGCTGAGGAGTTTCCTCCGGCTGCGGCTGGGGAGCTTCTTCCGGCTGCAGGTTTTCGTTTTCTTTGTATTCGTTTGGTTCCATCTTTTTATTCTCTGATTGCATTGATAAACTCTCCGAAATCCGTAAATCCGGAGAGGGCGAATTCATAGATTACGCTCTGGGCAAACTGAAATTTTCCCGTGGGACAGACGTCCTGCATGACCGGGGAGCGCAGAATGCGGTTTTCCACCGCCATAATGCCTGCGATGCTGTAGGCACCCACCACCAGCTGGCCGTAATCGGTAACGTAGTAGATGGCCGCCACATCGTCGGAAAGGCGGAACTGAGGGCTTTCGGCATGACTGTTGTCGGGCTTGAATTCCATGTACAGGTCGCCGCATTCGTGGTCGGTGCGGGTGGTGCCCAGGGTAATTTCCGCAAAGTC
>JAZUDB010000159.1:0-10928 GCA_045639385.1 Anaerovoracaceae bacterium
CGACTTATCAGAGGATTACGAGAGGGTATCTATGAAGGCTGATACAAAAAAACTGATTGAAGATACATTTTTCAATTTGCTTCGGAAGAAAACTTTAGATGCGATTTCCGTGAAAGAAATTGCCGAAACCGCAAACATTTCCAGAGGAACATTCTACCTGCATTACAACGATATTCTGTCCATCTTCAACGACGCCGCAGAAAGATATCTTAAGAACTATACAAATGAACTCAACGCAGACAATCTTTTCGAAAAAATAGAAGAAATCCCCGCATTTTTTCAAAAAAACAAAACAATCACTCGAAATCTTTTAAATTCGAAATACGCAGTTCCCTATCTGCAGAATCTGTTTCAGCTGACGGAACTTCTCAGCAAAGCGTACATCGATGTTTACAGGCCGATATTATCAAAAAACGAACCGCTTTATGCTATGATTACCGGGTTGCTTTCACACGAAATGTTCGGTCGACTTATTAAATGGATCTTGGACGATATGCCGGATTATAATGCGTCCGATTTTAAAAGAATGTGCTGGGACCTTACAAGTTCCGTGGCAAAAGAATAACTACCGCAATAACGAAGCCTTGCACTTCATAGGTGGTTTATTTTTTTGCTGAATTTTTGCCTATCGTGTATCCAGCCATAAAGACTGAGACCGCTTCAACATTCAAACACCGAGCGGAATCTGTCATCAAATTCTCATTTTCTCTTTTTTCTAAAACCTGTACAAAGAGAATCCCCCCAAATCCCAAAAAATAAGGGGATTTAGGGGGATTTTGTGCCGTATCAAGCCCTAATAAGCCTTGTTTAACGAGCTATCATGACCAAAAGTTACCCCAAAAGCCCCAAAAGTAAGGATTTACAGTGTTATAAACGGCACAAATTTGAAAAAAATCCCCCCAAAAGGGCTTTAATTCGAGCTTTTAGGGGGATTTACCATATTCGTGAAGGCAAAAATGAGATCCGTCAACGCTTTTTTGCCTATCTCAGTTCCGTTCCGGGAAGTTCCTGAAGGGTTTCGTTCTCTGCTGCGGGAACGTACAGATTTTTCACCACAGGTTTCCCTTCTTTTGCACTCATAACGGGGTCTTCCACGCTAAAGCAGTAGTAGGGAACGTAATTTTCAAAATTCGGGGAGCTGTAATACAGCAGCTTGACGCCGCGAATCGTGTTTTCGCCGAAATACGCCGGGCTGTCTCCGCTGTTGACGCAGAAAATGCCCTCGGCAAGCAGCTGCCGGGCACTTGCATCCGAAATCAGCGCAATGTCCGGAACGAGAGAGATTTCCGAGGCTTCACCGGTTTGTCCCTCGGGCAAAACTGTCATATCCTCCGGGAAGAGAAAGATTCCGCCGTCCGACTTCGCGAACACCCATTTTGCACTGCTGACGGCATCGGTAAGGCTGCCGCCGAAGTACGGATCTCCGTAAGTTTTTTCGCCGTCCGCTTTCTGGGACACAGACTCCTTTTCCGGGTCTTTTCGGCCGATGGAGTAGTTTATTTCGTCCTGTTCGTAAGCTTCCGGGGCTGCTTCGCCTTTTTTGGCAAACATTCCCTTGGACATCAGGCCCACCGCCACCAACAGGCAGGCGGCCAGAGGCAGTGCAGTGCGAAGCACCCTTCCGCGGCGCTTTGCAGCATCCGACTGGGCGGTTTTTATGCTTTCAACCCGAATCTCCGCCGGAGCGTCCGCATGCGCCTCTTCGATATATTCTTCGCGGATGTTTCCGATGGCATCCTGTAATTTATCCGATTTCATTCTGCAAGCCCCTCTTCCTTCAGATACTGCATCAGTTTGTCCCGGGTGCGCTTCAGCACCATCTTTACCTTGCTCTGGGTAAAACCGAAGCGGTCCGCAATGTCCTTTACCGCATCGAAATAGAAGTAGCGGCAGACAAAAATTTTTCGGTCTTCGGCTTTTTGCTTTGCCAGAAATGCGTTAATGGCCTCCGTCAGCTCTGCAGCCTCCAGATGATCCGAAACACTGCCGCCACCGGCAATGCATTCTTCCAGTTCGTCCAACGCCGCGGCAGTTTCGCCGCCGCCCCGCTTTTCTGCGGTTCTGGCCCGCAGTTTGTCCAGCGAAAGATTTCTTGTGATTTTTCCCAGAAAGGCGGAAAGGCTGACCGGTCGGGCCGGAGGAATGGCGTTCCAGGCACCCACGTAGGTGTCATCCACGCACTCTTCGGCGTCTTCCCGGTCCGAAAGAATATTGTAAGCGATGGCATAACAATACCGGCCGTACTTCGCGGAAACCGCGGAAATGGCCATTTCGTTCCGTTCAAAGAAGAGTCCTATAATGCGCTCGTCCTCCAAAAGACCGCTCCTTTCCCTGTTCCTCACCCTAACAGTCGCAAATCGGGGCTGCGGGGTCACAAAAATTTAGTCGTATCCGTTGTAATCCTTAAATTCAGACACCATCAAGTACACGGGCTTTTCGTCGCAGTAAAAAATGATGTCGTAAAGGCCTTCGTCGTTGTCCGGCGTCAGGCAGGCGGAACCCATGTAGCCGTCTGCATCCAGCTCCTCGAAATAGAGGGCGTAGGCTGCATCCAGCCAGACCTCGTCGAAGGAAGTACGCATTAAGGTCTCCAGGGGTCTGTGCGGGGCAAAGACGATATTGATCCGGTCCGGGTCGCCGTCAAAGCTCCAGTCCGGATAAAAATCGATGTATTCGCTTAAATAAAAGCTGCTGTTAATGCCCTCCGCAGCGTAAAAGCGTTCCTCTTCTTCGTGATAATTTCCCCAGAGATACAGGCCATTAATCTGGAATGCGGAGCGGTCATCCAGGGTGACCAATGTGCCCAGCACATAGTTATCCTCGGGATTCGCCGTTCCGGGGTCGTAATCCTCGGTATATATGGTGCAGAAAGCCGTGAGCTTTTCGTTCAGGCTGTCGTCGGACACCCGCAGGGTTTCAGTGCTGTTCAAAAGAAAGCGGCTGTCTGCGGAATAGTGCCAGCCGGTCCAGTTAAAGGCAGAAACCGTCCAGTTGGCCAGGTTTTTGATGTCCGAACTGAAATAGTAGGTCTTTAAACCGCCGTCCTCGAAAATCTGGAAGGAAGAAATGGTCTTGCCCGGGAATTTTTTCTCCCAGTAGGCCTGGTCCTCTTCCGTGGGATCTGCCGCCGGCGGATCGTCCGGAACCACCGGAGGATTGGGATCTTGCGGCTGAGGCGGATTCACCGGTTCCTGGGGACCCGGCACCGGCTCTTCCTTTTTGCCGCAGGCTGCCAGGCAGAAGAGCATGGTCAAAACCAATAATATGGCGATGCATTTTTTCATGTGTTTCCTCCGTAAGGGATTTGCGTACTGCAGCGGATTTCTTCCGCAATATTTATACCACCACGCGGACCACGCCGCGGTTCTTCTCAAAGTACCGGTTCAGTTCGAAGGGCGAGAAAATTCCTTCGTCGGTGACCACGCCGGTGACCAGCTCCGGGGGCGTAATGTCAAAGGCCGGATAGTAGCCCTTTACGCCTTCGGCGGCGGTGCGCACGTCCATGGCCTGCAGGGTAAATTCCGGGTCACGCATCTCGATTTTTACCGTATCCACCGTGGGATGTCCCCCGTCCGGCGCGCCGGTCACGTAGTAAGGTACCCCGAAATGCTTCGCCACGATGGCGGTGTTGCAGGTACCCACCTTGTTGACCACGTAGCCGTCGCAGCAGATGGCGTCCGCTGCGGTGGTGAACACGTCGATGCCCTCGTTCTGCATGACAAAGGCCGGCATGCCGTCGGAAATGACGGTGACGTCAAAGCCCATGTCCCGGCAGACCGTGGCAGTCAGCCGCGCGCCCTGGAAATAGGGGCGGGTCTCCGGGCAGAACAGTTTGATCTCCTTACCCACTCTGCGGCATTCCCGCAGCATCATGCCCACGATGGTCTCCGCAAAGCAGTAGGTCATTACGTGACCCCCGTCCGGGAATTTCTCCACCAGATGCCGGGCGATTTTATCGATGCTGGCGTAGCGCTCGTTGTTCAGTTCAATGGTTTTGTTCACGATGGCTTCCCAGGTGGGACGCCCCTCGGCCAGAGCCTGCAGCGCCACGTCCACACACTGATCGCAGAGAAGGCTCATGCGCTTGCTGGTGGTGGGCCGGGCGTTGGCGATGGTAAACGCCGCCTGCTGAAGGTATTCCTTCTGGGCCGTAAGCCCCAGATCCCGGCATTCCCAGGCGGCCAGCGCCATACCCATGGGACCTGCGGTATAAGGGCCTGCGGACTGGGTCACCATATCCGTTAAAGCCTGGGCCACCTCCCGGTGACTGCGGCATTCCACGAAACTGATCTCTGCGGGGTATACCCGCCGGTCCAGGATCAGCACCCGTCCGTCCTCGAAGCGGGCAATATTGTCGTACCTGAGCATAAACGCCAGGTTGTTGTCTTGTCTTTCCATTCTATTTTACCGGTTTTCTGTGATGTATTGATGAACCGCCGCCTGAGACAGACTGCGATTGATGGTGTCACTGCTCTGCACCGCCAGACTTCCGCAGGCCAGTGCGTAATCGGTGCATTCTTCGGGAGAAAGTCCCAGCATAAAGCCCTTGAGAAAGCCTGCCATAAAGCAGTCGCCTGCGCCGGTGGCGTTGACCATGACTGCGGGCTTGCCCAGGGAGCGGAAGAAGCGTCTGCCCTCCCGGTCCGCATAATAGCAGCCCCGGCCGCCCAGAGAGACCGCCAGAGAATATACGCCTTTTTCCAGTACGGCCGCTGCGGCCTTCTCGATGTCCGCGTCGCTGCCGCAGGAAATGCCGGAGAGCACCTCCAGTTCCATGGCGTTGGGTTTTAAAAAGTAAAGGCCGTCCAGCTGATCCTTGATGCGCAGGGCTTTTGCGGTGGAAATGGGATCCACAAAGATCTTCGCATCCTTTGCCAGCTTTTTTACCAGGGCAAACTGCGCCGGCGTCAGGTTGGTATCCGCGGCAACGGCGGCAGCGTTCCCAAGAAGCTGCGCGTTTTCCAGGAACCAGCTTTCCGGAATATTCTCCACCACCCGGGCGTCGCAGGAAGCCATGAACAGGTCTCCCTGCCGGTCCAGAATGTCCAGATACACCCCGGTGGGATAATCCGGACTGCGGTACACCCCGCGGGTATCCAGCCCCCGGGCGTCGCATTCCGCCAAAAGCTGCCGGCCCAGAGCGTCGTCCCCCACCGCGGAAAGCAGCAGGCAGCGTTCTCCCAGGCTGACCAGATTGTCCAGAATATTGCGAACCACGCCGCCGGAGGAACTGTGAATGACCCCGGGATTGGAGTCCCGCAGATTTGCCTCCTGCAGCAGCCGGGCGTGCAGGTCCATATTGGCACCGCCCGCCCCGATAATGTATTTCTCAGAAGTTTTCATTTTACTCCACTACGTCTGCGTGAATAAACTTGGTGCCGCCGGAGCGGTTGGCCAGTCCGCCGGTGAGTACCACCGTGTCGCCTGCCTGCACGAATCCGCCTTCTTTTGCCGCGGCCACGGAATCCTTGATCAGGTCTTCCAGACCGTTGAAGCCCTTTACCAGTACCGGTTTTACGTTCCAGCAAAGGTCCAGCTGACGATAGGTCTTTTCCCGGCTGGTCATACCGATGACGGGCATGGGCACTCTGCAGCGGGAAATCATCCGGGCGGTAAAGCCTTCCGCCGTCCGGGAAATGATGCAGCGGGCACCGGTGTCCAGCGCCAGCTGACTGGCGGAGTGGGACATGGCGTCGGTCAGGTCATCGATCACGATATCGGTGGAACGGAAGCGCTTTGCATAGTCGATGTGATCTTCCGCGTCTTTTGCGATGGAAGTCATGGCAGCCACCGCCTGCACCGGGTACTGACCGGAAGCGGTTTCGCCGGAAAGCATAATGGCGGAGGACCCGTCAAATACCGCGTTGGCCACGTCGGAAATTTCCGCGCGGGTAGGACGGGGCTTTTCGATCATGGACTCCAGCATCTCCGTGGCGGTAATGCAGATGGCGCCCATGCGGTTGCACAGCTTGATCAGATGCTTCTGGATGGCCGGCAGCTCCTGGTAGGGAACCTCCACGCCCAGGTCGCCCCGGGCAACCATCAGCGCTTCGCAGTGCTGCAGAATCTCCCGGGCATTGTCGATGCCGGACTGGTTCTCGATTTTTGCAATCAGCTGAATTTTATTGCCGCCGTTGGCGTCCAGAAATTCCCGGATGTCCAGAATATCCCGGGCGCAGGAAACAAAGGAGCAGGCCACAAAATCCACGTCGTTTTCAATACCGAAGAGCAGATCGGATTTGTCCTGCTCGGACAGGTAAGCCTGCTTTAACACCTTGCCCGGAAAGCTCATGCTCTTCCGGTCGGACAGCTTGCCGCCGATGAGTACGGTACAGTGAATATTGCTGCCTTCGATTTCATCCACCCGCAGAGACACCAGACCGTCGTTGACCAGAACGGTGTCACCGGGCTGCAGCTCTTCGTACAGTTTTTTATAGGAAACGGACACGCACTCCCGGGTGCCCGCAAGATCTTCGCAGGAAAAAGTAAATTTGTCCCCGTCTTCCAGCAGAATGCTGCCGTTTTCGAAGGTTCCGATGCGGTACTCGGGGCCCTTGGTGTCCAGCAGAATGGGCAGCGGAACGTCCATCTCCTGACGCACTTTTTTGATCATGTTCATGGTCTTTCCGTGGCTTTCGTGGGTGCCGTGGGAAAAATTCAGCCGGGCTACGTTCATGCCGGCTTCCACCATTTTGCGGAGAACCTCCTCGCTGTCGGAAGAGGGACCCATGGTGCAGATAATCTTTGTCTTCTTTTCTGTCATGTCTTTCGGCCGGAACATGCGGTTCGGCCTGCCGCTTTTATTACTGCAAAGGCTTCGGATAAACCGAAGCCTTTGAAAACTGTTTTACTTATAAAGCTCTGCAATGGCGTCTGCGCATTTTTCCAGCCCAAAGGCACCGCTGTTCATACAGATGTCATAATTGGAAGCCACGCCCCACTCTGCATCCGTATACATCTGGTAATATGCCTTGCGGCGCTTATCCATGTCCAGAACCCGCTTTTCGATGTTCGCTTCGGCTTCGCCGTAAGAGGCAACCGCACGCTTGCATCTTTCTTCCAGCGGTGCATAGACGAAGATCTTCAGAAGATCCGCACTGCCGTCCAGCACCTGGTCCGCGCATCTGCCTACGATAACGCATGGTCCGTTTTCTGCCAGGTCACGGATTACCTTGCACTGTGCTGCCCAGAGGATCTCGGAGGGGTCATAGCCGCCGCCGTTGCCGATGGAAAGCACATTGCCAATCCAGCTGGAGTAAGGCATTGCTTCGCTGCGCTCGTTGATGTAGTCCTTGGTATAACCGCTTTCTTCTGCGATTTTTTCAATCAGCTCCTGATCGTAGCAGGGAATTCCCAGTTTTTCCGCTGCCATGCGTCCGATATCTCTTCCGCCGCTGCCGTATTCTCTGCTGATGGTAATAATCTTATTGCTCATAATTCACCTCGTATTTTATTTATCGTGCAGAATTCCGGATACCCGCTTGTACAGCACAAAGGTAATCACAGAGTTCAAACCCGCTTTCGCCACATTGAAAAGAATAATCCAGGGGAGCAGCGAAACCACAATGAACCGTTCCACGCCCATGTACAGAGGGGTCAGAATCAGGTTGGCCGGAATCATCACCAGCGCCATGGAAACCGAGCCCAGCAGCAGTGCTGTCAGCGCCCTCTTCTTGGTCTTCTTTTTCTTATAAATATTTCCCGCCACCGCCACGTAGGTTCCGGTAGCCAGAATATGCATCACAATTCCGTACCAGGAAGACGCCGCACTGACCGTCAGTCCCTGAATGGTGGATGCCACTATGGTAAGAACCAGGCCCGCCGCAGGTCCCATGGCAAAAGTGCCCAAAAGAATGGGAACGTCCGCCGGATCGTACTCCAGGAAAGATACCGCGGGGAACAGAGGGACGTGGATCAGGGAAACCAACACGATGGATATGGCCGCCAAAACGCCCAGCTTAGCAATGCGTGCAGTACGCTTGTTTGTGTTCATGTTTACTTAACTGTCAATCTTCCATCTACTTGCGCATCCAGATGCTGATGGTTGGACAGATACTCCTCTACTATTTTTTTTGATTATACTATATCCGAAGCCCCGATGTCAGCAGATTTCTGCGTTATGAGCCTTGCAGTCAGTACATTTTCGCCGCTTTCGGAAAACGCGCCGAATTCGCAGCCGGTCTGTGTATTCCTGCGGTATACCCGCAGTTTTTCCCCTTCCAGACACTGGCGGCTGTAGCTGAGTTCCGCCCCCCGCAGCGGCATCTTCTGCAGCTCTTCGTTGCTTAAAAAGCGCAGAATGACCCTGGCGTAGGCGGTATTGTTCATATGACCGATATAATCGATATCGCCGGACTGCACGGTATAAGTTCCCTGCAGCTGGTCCTCTGTAAATTCCCGGCTGATGCGCTCCGTTTTCTCCGGAAACAGCGGCCGGTCCGGAAATTCGTACCCGGCAGGAATATAGTCCCGTACGGGCAGAATCTTTCTGCAGCCTTCCGTGGCCACCAGCCACTCGGTTTCACCCTTTACCAGAACCCGCCCCTGCAAGTCCGTCATTTCGTACTGACGCATGGAATAGAGCTTGGAGGGCGGCTGAAACCAGGTGCGCACGATGACTTCGTCCGTCAGCCCCGGCGTATCCAGATACTCCAGCCGGTGCTTACCGATGATCCAGTAAAGCCCCTGAGCTTCCATTTTGCGGATGCCGCAGCCGATGGCTTCTTCGTGCATCTGGGCGGTATCCATAAATATGCTGAGTGTGCCGGTCAGGCTGAGTTTTCCGTCCGCACCGCAGACACTCAGCAGAATCGGCATCTTTCTTTCGTAAATTGAATCCATTTTATTCTTTCGGCGCAGCCTCTCCGCTGTCTCCGATGACCAGACCGAATTCTCCGGGCATATAGCGGGGGCACACGTTTTCCACGGAAGGAATGACCGCCGCTGCCAGCCGGTTTCCGATGCTGCAGGCTTCCATCAGGTTCTTGCCGTAGGTCAGGCCTGCGCAGACTCCGGAGAAGAACGCATCTCCGGCGCCGGTGGTATCCACCACGACCACCTTCAGTGCAGGGCACACGCCCCGGCTGCCGGAAACGTCCGCAAACACGGCGCCGTCTCCGCCCATGGTCACCACCATGCTGGGAATGTGGGCCATGGAAATCTTTTCGAAAAGAATGTCCTTCATTTCCTCCGGTGTCTTGCCGCTGTAATCCTCGGAGAAGAGGATGCCGGCTTCGTCCTGGTTGCACACCAGGCACTTCACGTCCTTGAAGAAATCACGGCGCTCGATGGCAATGCTCATATTGGAGATGACTGCGTAAATATCCTTATTATATTTCTTCGCCAGGGCAAAAACTTTTTTTACAATGTTCTTGTCCGTGTCGATTTCCAGAGAAATGCTGTCGCATCCGGCAAAAATCTCGTCTCCGTACTGGTCCAGAACATCCAGCACCGGTGTAAAGTCCGGACGCTTGGAAATTGCCGCCACCACGTCGCCGCTGTTGTCGAAGACCGCCAGCCAGATACCCATGCCGTCCTTGACCTTGCGCATGTACTTGGTTTCCACCTTGTGCTTCTTCAGCTTGTCGATTACATCGTCGCCGCTGCCGTTGTCATCCACCAGACTGATGAAAGTGGGCCGCAGTTCCATGTTGGCCAGATCTTCCACGATATTCCGGGACACGCCGCCGTGCACCGTCTCTACCTTTCCCATATTCCGGCCTGCCGGAATATACGTGCTGAGCGGATAACCTTTAATGTCCACAAAAACCGGACCGATTACAACAATCCCCATGATAACTCTCCTTTAAACAGATATCTGCATTATATCACAAAAAGCCGGAAATGTTGCAACGGAAAGGCTTTTGCAATATAATGCAGGTAAGATTTTGCAGGTTTTCCGGAAGAAAAATTGCCCCGGCCTGCACATCTTACTGCAGCTCATGAAAATTTACGCACCGAATTATTACAAAAATTTCAAATGTATTGCGGACCAATGCACCCACAGCTGCTGCAAGGGCTGGGAAATCGATATCGACGCGGACAGCCTGGCCCGGTACAAAGCACTGGAAGGCCCTGCAGGGGAGAAGCTGCGTGCCAACATTTCGGAAGAGGAAACGCCCCACTTTATTTTAAAGCCCGGCGACCGCTGCCCCTTCCTTCTGGAAAGCGGCCTCTGCGAACTGATCCTGGACTGCGGCGAAGATATTCTCTGCCAGATCTGCACGGACCATCCCCGCTTCCGCAATTTCTGGACGGACCGGATTGAAGTGGGTCTGGGCATGGCCTGCGAAGAAGCTGCCCGGATCATCTTGAGCAGCGAAGAGCCCTTTGCCCTGGAGCTTCTGGAAGATGACGGCAGCGAAGAAGAGCAGCCGGAAGACGAAGCCTGGCTGACAGACCTGCGCAGCCGGATGTTTGCGGAAATCCAGGAGACCGGTCCCCGTGCAAGACTTCTGGAATACTTGATTTACCGCCACATTGCAGATGCTCTGTACGACGACATGCTGGACGAACGCATTGCCTTTGTATATTACGCTTTTTCCGAAATTACCGGCGGACGGGAAGACCAGCCCCTGGGCGAACTGATCGAATCGGCCCGGGCGTTCTCGGAAAAGATCGAATATAACCCGGAAAAACAGCAGGAAATCATGGAGAACTTACTGGAGGACAACGACGATGAAGAATAGAAAAGAAAAAGGACCGCTCCGCTACCTTCTGAACATCCCGCTGCAGAATAAGTGGAGCGAATAATCCATATTTTGTACGTTTCCCGTAGTTTCAATAAAAGGGATATAGGACAAAAAGTGTGTGTGACTAATTCCATGAATTCTGGTATTCTCCGGATTTGTAGAGTTCCTTTTAAAAGATATTAGGGCGTTTCACCCAATCCGACATCTGCGCTGAACTTGGGCACATGTTTGCGCCAT
>JAZUDB010000160.1:0-3053 GCA_045639385.1 Anaerovoracaceae bacterium
GCCGCTTTTATGCATGCTTTCCGTCCACGAAACCGGGCGTTTCATCACCTTTACACATCTTGTGGATAAGCCTGTGGAAAAGCACCATATCTTGTAAAAAACGGCCGGGGACGCTGCTGCATGGCGACATCGGGGGCGAGAAAATGCCCGCCCAGGCCCGGAGCTGACTTGTCAAGCTCCTACATTGCCCGTATGTGCGGTTTTATGAGCAGCCACCGCCAGGGGAGAACGGTCAAATTGCTCATATATTGCGAAAAGGATGCAAAATATGAGCGTTTTTCCGGCGAAAATCCCCGTTTTCAAATAGAAAAACGCTCACAAATCTTCAAAAAAATGAGATTTATGAGCGCAGATCCGCTTGTAAATTGCTCATAAAACCTCTCTTCTCTGTTTTTTATGAGCATTTTCAATAAATCGCAATATCCTAAATTTCGACTTACGGGTTACATATGAGCTTTTCTGTTGATTCCTTTGAAAAGATTTCGACCGTCGGCATCTTACCGGACAGCCCGGTCTCAGCCTCTCCGGCAATTCTGTAGTCGGTAATCACTTTCGTTTCCTTTATTATATGATAATTCCCCGGCAGTGGTCGATTTCGTGCTGGATGATCTCGGCGGTAAAGCCGCTGTAGCTTTTGCGGCAGGACCGGAAGCCCATGTCCTGATACTCCACCGTGATTTTCTTAAAGCGCTTTGTTTTCCGCACCCCGGAAAGCGAGAGGCAGCCCTCTTCCGCTTCGTATTCGCCGGAAGACTGCACGATCTGCGGATTGAACATCAGCGTGTAGTCCGCGCCGTCCAGAAAGGCGATGATGCATTTGCCCACGCCGATCATGTTGGCAGCCATGCCCACGCAATCCTCTGCGTTGGCCCGCAGGGTGTCCAGAAGATCCAGGGCCGCAGGCAGATCCCCAGGACCCGCCGGTGCCGATTTCTGCCCCAGGGAAAATATATCTTTGTTGATTTTTCTTACCATAGTATACCTCTGCCGCGCAAAGCACCAGTTCGCCGGACCGCGCTGCGCTATACATACACCGGCTGTGCGCTGCGCTATGCATACACCGGCTGGGCGCTGCGTTATACGTACTCCCGGTCCGTGCAGATGCGCCAGAGGGCGTAGAAAATCTGACCCACCCGGCCGTTTTTCGGATCCACGAAGAATTCTTTGGTACTGCCGTCCTGCAGGGTAAAGAACAGTCTGGTGGCCCGGAACAGGGACAGTTTCGTGATTTCGTCCCAGCGGAAAACCTCCCGGCCGGCCGCAGTCTGCTCTGCCAAAGCCGGATTTGTGCCGGGCTGCGCCGCACTTTCCCCGTCCATTTCCAGACGGTCGCCGTAGATATGAATGCGGTCGATGCTGCAGATAGGCTCTGCGGTCTGTGCCTTCAGTTCCTCTGCATGAGCGTGCAGGTACTGCTTCTGCCAGCGGCACCAGTCCAGAATGGTGGTAAAGTTCAGGGCATCGCCGGCGCCGCCTTCTGCCGTTTCGGCTGGGATGGCGATGCCTTCCGCAGCGTCCTTTGCGCCGGACAGCTTCTCCAGATAGCCTTCCGTGGTGTAGCGCCATTCTGCGCCGCAGTCACAGAAGAGCCGGTCTTCCCGGCTGTGCATATGACCCACCTGTCCGCAGCAGGGGCAGGTATAAACGGAGGCTTCCATGCCTTCGGCCAGCTTCTTGCCCGTATATTTCCAGTGACGCTTTTCCTGCTCGTCGTAGGCGTTCACGTAAAGATCCCGGCGGATCAGCGCCAGGATTTCATCCACGCTCATGGCGTCCAGCTGCTGGCGGGAATATTCTCCCACCACATGACCGTACACCGGACCCCGCTTTTTGTACTTGGCCCAGCGGGGCTTGCGGAAGAACCCGCCTGCAATGGTAAACGTAATCAAAGCGCCGGTGCTTTCCTTCACCAGTTCTGCCGTTCTGCGGGAAATAAAGCCGCTTTCGCCGTCCCAGGTGGTGTTGCCCTCCGGATACATGGCCACGGAAACGCCTGCCGCCAGGTTTTCCTTCACCGCCTCGATCACGTTGTCTGCGGGAGCCCCTTTATACCGGGGAATGGGTCCTGCCAGAAAGCGCACGAAAAAACCGCCCAGGCCCCGCATGATGTTGGCGGAAGCCACGAAGCGCATGTGCCGGCGGGTGGTAATGACCGCAAGAAAGGGGTCCATCTCCATGGAGTGGTTGCCCAGCAGCAGAAACGCATCCGCCTTCGGTTTGTAAACCGTATGGCGATAATGCAGAATCAGACGAAATAGCCACCCGAAAAGAATTCGGGTGACTGTGTAAAATGCTTTTTGTACAAATAAGCCTTTTTTAGGGTTTTCCATTTATTTTTTCTTTTTAAAGATGAAAGATCTGAAGAGGAAAAGGTTCAGTACGATAAAGGCCAGAACCAGCAGTGCCAGCATCTTGACCGTCACGGACAGATCCAGGGCGCTTCCGGTAATCTTTCCTGCAATCAGCAGCAGCGGAAAGCCCAGAATAATGGCCGGGAAATTCTGATACACCAGGTTGTCGGAAGCCGGGGTCTTCAGATTGGGATCTGCCTCGCGCAGAAGCATCATGCCCGTGCTGGCGGTGCCCGTCAGCATGCCGAAGAACGCGAAGAACTGTGCGTGTTCGTACTTGGGGAACAGCTTATGGCAGATAAATCTCACATAGAAGAAGGTTGCAATGCCGCCCACCGCAGACAGAAGCAGAATAATGCCGATGTAGTTGGTAATCAGGTCGATCTGAATGGCGCAGATGCCTGCCACGATCATCAGGTCGAATGCGAAACCGGAAATACGGTTCAGCAGATAAACGTTGGTGTAATCGTGATGCAGCAGACCGAGCTTCTTTATACCGTTCATAACCGCCTTTACGATGACCGCGGAAAGCACGCCGAAAATAAAGTTGAAGCCGAAAATGGTGCCGATCAGGCCGCCGGCGAACTTGCCGATGAGGCTCATCATGCCGTAGGCCATGCAGTAGCAAAGCAGAACCAGCGCCACCTGCATGGACAGCTTGTCCACGGATTCGTTCATGGGCACTTCGTTCTTGCCCTGCAC
>JAZUDB010000161.1:0-6928 GCA_045639385.1 Anaerovoracaceae bacterium
AATTCCCGAAAAGACGCTTTCTCGCTTTCCGATTTATCCGTCTCAAACGTGCACTTTACCTCGGAATACGAAGGTCTGTACTGTTCTTTTGTTCCGAACGTCGAAAACAAAAATATCCGTTACACCGTTATCATCTATCACACCGGAGGCATCAATGTTTCAGCAGAGGCAAAATACGAAAACGGCGTCTGTACCGCCCTGTTTGGCAAGAGTGTGCTTCCGAACTGCCAGAACTGTGACGTACTGCTGCAGCTCGGGTATAAAGGCAAGACGCAGAATTACCCCCTGGCCCGCAATTTAGACTATCATGAAGGATCTACTCTCTGGGAGCCGTACTGATTACTTTTAGAAATCATATTCCGTTAACAAAAATACCGTATGTCAACGCACCGACATACGGTATTCTTTATTCCACACGGCTTATCAGTCTTTTGAGATGTTCTTTTTCTCCAAATTTAAATCCGGATTCACCGTCGATCTTACTTATGACAATTCCCGCTACGACACTTGATATGATGCAAAAGCAATATGACAGCATTAAATACTTCGTATCGTATGTACGTGCTGCAATAATTTCTATTCCGTCCACTGCTCCAGCAGGGTAAAGTTTGCCCAAAAACCCGCCTGATTGCAGATCTGATAATCTCCTGCGGGAAGGTCTCCGTAGGCACCGACGGCGTAAACAATTTCCAGGTCTTCGCCGGGTCCCAGCATGTGACCCACCGCATCCCAGGCCGGATCTGTTTCCGGAATCAGATCCTCGTATAAGCCGAAGTTCTTTTTGCGCAGAGCATAATCTTCTCCCATCATCACCGACACCTCCGTCCGGTTCCGGTAGATTACCGTCAGCAGCTTTTCTTCGTATGAAATTACCTGCGCGCTGACCGCACCTTCCGGCACCTCCGCATCGATTACCGGCGCCAGAACCACACTGCTCGTGGGCTTAACGGGATTGTCCGGCAAATCGGGATGATCCGGCAGCTCCGGCTCGCGTTCGCTAAGGCCGATGACCGCCGCTGCTGCACCTGCCAACACCAGAATCGTAATAATCAAAATTATTTTTTTCTTCATTTTTCTCCTCCTGTACAGCGTTTCAACCCTTTTTTTCCGGACGCTCAGCGGTATACGCAGCGCCCAGAATTTCTCCGGCCCGCCGCAGCACCGGAATTTCCCGGGCGGCAACCAGCCGGCCCAGCGGTGTATCTGCCCGCTTTTCATATTCCACCAGGGCTTCCGAAAAGCGCAGCTTTAAGGTAGACAGATGGAAGTCCTCCACTTCGTCCGGCATCAGATGCTTCTCGCCGAAAGAAATCGCCCGGCACAGAAAGTAATTGTTGATATTGTGCCGGTGAATCAGGTTATAGTAGTCGCTGACCACCCCGATGGGGCAGGTAATTTCCACCTCAGCGCCCAGTTCTTCCTTCAGTTCCCTGCGGATGGCGGTCTCCGGGTCTTCGCCGGGCTCCATGCCCCCGCCGGAAGTTTCGATCAGCGTGGCTTTGCCGAACTCGTCATCCCGGCTCGCCCGCACAAAGTAGAAAAATCCATCCGCATCGTATACGATAGCCCGGGCAATGGGCCGGTCATAATCCGTATAAGTAAAGGGCCATTCGCCGTCCTCCAGCTGCAGAAAAAGCTCTTCTTTCTTATTTTGTTCCATCGTTTTCCCCTCCGGATGCTTCTCTGCGTAATGAATCAGTTTCTTACGCGAATTCTTTGCGGTTTCTTTCACGCCTTCTATCTTTTCACTGCGGAGCAGTTTTACGTATAATCGTATCGAACTGGACCGGCATCAAAGCTTTCGATATGTCTTTTGTTGCGTCTTTATTTAACATTTTGATTCGCTTTTAAATCTTTTATTTCAGCACTTTTCGAAAAGCCGTGGGCAGCGAAAATTCTTTTTCCAGCTGCTCCCTGTCCGCCCAGACAAAGTCCGGAGAAGCCTGCCCGCAGTCGATCTGTACGCAGTGCATGTCCCACTCGATATGGGTAAATATGTGCGTAAAGTTTCCCTGCTCCAGAAGCGCAGAAGGCTTGCAATTCCAAGCTTTCGCCTGGTCCAGCGCAGCTTTTTTGTTCAGTCTTCCCGCACAGTTGGGAAGTTCCCAAAGCCCCGACAAAAGACCCTTTTCCGGACGCTTCCGAAGGGCCGTCCTTCCCTCGCACTGCAGCACAAACACCGTCAGCTGCTCCTTACGGCGGGCTTTCTTCTCCGTCTTTACGGGGAGTTTTTCCCAGCCGCCTTCTCTGCAGCTGCAGAATGACCGGCAGGGACAAATGCCGCAGGCCGGCGTGCCGTTGGGCAGACAAATGATTTCGCCCAGCTCCATAATCGCCTGGGTAAAGGCACCCGCATCCTCCGGCGGATATACTTCCGCCAGTTCCCGGCGCACTTCTTTTTTCAGTTTTTCATCGTTTACGGGCCGTTCGTCTCCGGTAATCCGCGCCAGCACCCGCAGCACATTGCCGTCCACCGCCGGAGTGGGCAGACCAAAGCAAATGGACCCAATGGCGCCGGCGGTATAGTCACCGATGCCGCAAAGACTTCGAATGTCTTCGAAATTTCCCGGAAAAACACCGTCGTACAGATGCATAATCTGCTGCGCCGCCTTCTGCAGATTCCGCACCCGGGAATAGTAACCCAGACCCTCCCACAGCTTCTGCAGACGCTCCGGATCCGCCTCAGCCAGTGCCCGTATATCCGGAAGTTCCTGCAGAAAAGGCTTGTAATAAGGCACCACTGCCTCTATCCGGGTCTGCTGCAGCATAATCTCCGAGACCCACACGTGGTAGGGGTCCGTGTCTTTGCGCCAGGGCAGCATCCGCCCGTTTTCCTTATACCAGGGCACTAAAGCCGGTGCCAGTTTTTCCAGTCTTTTTTTTCTTTCCATTATGTATAAATGCGGCCTGCATCGTGCTGCATGCATCTCTCAAATGCATTGAAATTTCAACAAAACGGCCTCTAAATCTGCAGATTGCCGGATTTCAAAGGCCGTCGTTTTTTCCGGATTTTACCGGCAATATGTTAAATTATGGTAATTTCTTTTGCGCCGCCGCGGCTTGCCCGGAGCTACCGCAAAAGAAGCTCTATCAGTCTTTCCAGCTCTTCTCTGGAATAGTACTCAATTTCGATTTTGCCCTTTTTCTCGCTGCCGTCAATCAAAACCTTGGTGCCCAGCTTCGTACCCAGACTTTCCTCCACGCTGCGCATCTGCGCATCCTTTCCGGAGGACTTCCGGCGGGCCTGCTTCTTTTTCGGTTGCGCCGCAGTATAGGTCTCAATCCGTCTTACTGACCAGCCTTCCGCTGCAGCCTTCCTTGCCGCTTCGATCTGCAGCGCTTCTCCTTCCAGACCGGCCACCGCTCTTGCGTGACCCTGAGACAGTGCGCCGCTTTCCACCAGCTCTTTTACCTCCTGGGGCAGACTGAGAAGACGCAGTGCGTTGCTTACGTAAGGCCTTGATTTTCCAACGATTTTCGCAGTTTCTTCCTGGGTCAGTTCGTACTTTTCGATGATCTCCCGGATGCCTTCTGCTTCTTCGATGGCGTTCAGGTCCTCTCTCTGCATGTTCTCAATCAGAGCATACAGCGCGTTGGTTTTTTCATCCAGATCGCGGACAATCGCCGGAATTTCTTTCAGGCCGGCCAGTCTTGCCGCCCGCCATCTTCTTTCACCGGCCACCAGTTCATAACCCTTTTTTGCCGGACGGAGAAGTACCGGCTGAATTACGCCGTGCTCTTTAATGGAAGCAGCCAGATCCTCCAGCGCCTCCTGCTTAAATACTTTTCTCGGCTGGGCAGAGTTGGGCTTAATGTCCGAAAGACGGATGTAGACTACACTTTCCACAGAAAGATTCTGCACGGATTCTTTCTCTGCAGCAGATGTTTTCGTCTCTTTGGATGATGCCTTCGCGGAGGTCTTTCCGCCGGATGTTTGCTTGCTTCCGGCCTTGGAATTTGAAGTCTTTCCGGACTTGGCGGTAGCTTTCTTTCCGCTTTCTTTTTCTTCGGTTTTTACAGGTTCCGGCTGCTCTACGGGCGCCGGTTTCTGAAGAAGCGAGCTGTCACCAAACAGCGAATCCAGGCCTCTTCCCAGACCGCCTTTTTTTGCTGCCATATTATTTATCTCCCTTCAAAAATTCCTCTGCAAAGGCCATATATGCCTTTGCCCCCTTGGATTTCGGATCATAAGAAGTGATCGGAAGGCCATAGCTGGGAGCTTCTGCAAGTCTTACGTTCCTTGGAATTACTGTGGAATAGAGCTTATTGCCGAAATATCGCTTTACTTCTTCCGCAACCTGAATCGACAGATTTGCGCGTCCGTCAAACATGGACAGAAGAACGCCCTGAATTTTAATGTTCGGGTTGAAGCTCTTCTTTACCAGTTCAATGGTAGACATCAGCTGGCTGACCCCTTCCAGTGCATAGAATTCACACTGGATCGGAATAAGTACGCTGTCCACTGCGGTGAGCGCATTGATAGTCAGAAGGCTTAATGAAGGCGGACAATCGATAAAGATATAATCGTAGCTGTCCTTGATGATATCCAGAGCTTTCTGCAGTCTTTTTTCTCTGCCGTTCAGCTCCACCAATTCTATCTCCGCCCCTGCAAGATCAACGCTTGCGGGGATTATGTGAAGACCCTCAACCACTGTTTTATAGATGGTTCTGTAAGGGTCCAGAGTTTCTTCGATCAGAAGATCATAGCTTGTATATTCCAGGTTCTTCTTGGAAATACCCAGTCCGCTGGTGGTGTTTCCCTGGGGATCGATGTCCAGAACCAGAACGCGTTTTCCTTTCATTGCCAGACAGGCAGCAAGGTTAATATTGGTCGTTGTCTTTCCGACTCCGCCCTTTTGATTAAATATTGCGATTGCTTTACCCATTTTTTCTCCTCAAAAATCAAACATCTAAGCAGATTATATAATGTTTCACGGGAAACATCAACAAAACAGTCGAAAAACAAAAAAGTTTCGCGCAAAACCGTTATGTTTCACGTGAAACTTGTGTTAAATATCATATTTTGTTTTTTCAGTGGCATTTCCGGAAATCTTACCGAAGTATTTTCGGTAAGGACTTCTGAAAGAAGAACGCGTTGTGTTTCACGTGGAACCTTCCTGTCGGCCTGCCGCTTTTTCTCCGGGCCGAATCCTTTGCAAGGCGATGTTTCACGTGGAACCTTCAGGGAAGCTGCCAGCAAATGCAGTGATGCACTTTTCCCTTGTATTCGATTTCCTCGGTCTGTTCCAAGCGGTGCATACCGATTTTCTCCATGACCCGCATGCTTGCCGGATTCTCTTCAAAGGCCCCGGCCCTCACAGCGGAATAGCCCCGCTTTAAAAGAAAATCTGCCGCACAGGCACCCGCCTCCGTCATATACCCCTGATTGTGATATTCCGGGTCCAGCGCCCAGCCGATCTCAATAATATTGTCTTCCACAGACACCTGGTTGATAAAGCCGATCAGACGATCCTGCAGAAAGATTCCCTTCAGGAAAACCGATTCAGAAGCGGATGTGTCCCGGAAGTAAGTAAACATCTTATCTCTGGCCTCTGACGTATCCATCGGCGGAACCATGTAGAAACAGTTTACCTTCTCGGAGCAGAGAATGCCGAAAAGGGCTTCCCGGTCTTTCTCTTCAATTTCTTTTAATGTAAGTCTTTCGGTCTTTATTACAGAATTTCCATTTATTTCCATTTTATACAGCTCTTACACATCTTTTTATTCCGTAGCCGGTTCCAGCAGTGTCAGCGTCTTGTTGTCTGCATCCAGCCGGCACTTTACGCCCATGGGAATCACGCCGATGGGTTCCGCGTGCCCGAAGTTTACGTTATACAAAATGGGCAGCTCCGGATGACCCGCCTCGAAGCCTACCACTTTTCGATAAACTTCTTTATACGCCTCGTATTTGCTGCGGCGGGCAGGTTTGCCCACAAGAATGCCGGAAATCACGTCAAAAAGACCCTGGGCGTTCAGATTCCGCAGAATCCAGGCCAGGCAGTCCGGAGACATATCCTCTTCACTGGTCTCCAGGAACATGATCTTACCGTCCCAGTCTTCTTTCGACGGCCAGAGCTCGGTACCCAAAAGTTCAATAAAAACGTCCAGGCAGCCGCCTAAAAGCTCTCCTTCGGCGATTCCGCCGCCCTGGAGAACTTCGTAACCGATTTCTTCCGGATGGTACTGCTTCTGCACGTTTATATTTTTCTCGTCCCACCAGACTTTTTCGTCCTCGTCATCGTACCAGTAGGGTGCGGAGGGAATTTCCAGGGTGGGCTGCGGGTCGAAGAGAGTCTTCTGAATCATTTCTGCGGTGTAATCGTTGATTTTTACGTATTCCGAGAAATTGGTCAGAACGGTTGCTCCGTAATAGGAGCACAGACCGGCCTTGTGCATCATCATGTGATTGGTGGTAGTATCGGAAAACCCGGTAAAAATCTTGGGGTTACTGCGCAGCACGTCAAAATCGATGTAGGGCAGCAAACGGATGGTATCGTCACCGCCGATGGCAGAAAATACCGCTTTGATCTCCGGATCCCGGAAAGCATCCATCAGATCCTGCGCCCGGGCTTCCGGGTGACGGTAGAGATAGTCCCGGCCCTTCAGGGCGTTGGGCATGACCACCACCTTCAGTCCGTAGTCTTTTTCCAGTCTCTCTTTTGCGATTTCCAGCCGGTGAATTGCCCAGGGTTCCCCCAGGGTTCCTGCAGAAAGGCTTACAATTGCAGCGGTATCGCCTTTTTCCAGATGTTTTGGTTTAATCATTTTTCCTTTTATTCGCTTCGGCAAAACAACTTGCCGAATGATAAGAAAAGGCAGAGTGCTCGGTTCTGCCTGAAAATACTTACTGCAGCGGTTTTTTGGAAGGTTCGCCGGCCTTACGGGGGTATTTCTTCGGTGTTTCCTTTACTTTCTGCACCACTACAAA
>JAZUDB010000162.1:0-11804 GCA_045639385.1 Anaerovoracaceae bacterium
GGGACGTGAAGCAGTCCATCTACAAATTCCGCCATGCGGAGCCGGAGCTTTTCCTGGAAAAGTACGGCAGGTTCAAGGCGGGTCTGGTGCCCGGGTCACAGGTAATCGACCTGAACAGCAACTTCCGCAGCAAGAAGGGGGTCATCGATTTTGTAAACCGCATTTTTGCGGGCATTATGACCAAAGAAAGCACCGGTATTACTTACGATAGTGACGCGGCTTTGGCCGAGGGACTGCCTTATACCGGCGCACATGTTTACGAGCCGGAGCTTTTCATTGCGGACAGCGCCGCAGAGGAGAGCGAAGATGCGGATCCGGCCCTGGAAGAACTGAAAAAAGACGAGCTGGAGGCCCTGATGGCGGCGGATATCATCGCCCAGTACCGGGGCACTCCCATTCACGATAAAAACGGAGACCGGAGCCTGGACTACCGGGATATGGTCATTCTGCTGCGTTCGGCCAAGGGAAAGGCGGAGCTGTATTATCAGGCCCTTTCCCGGGCAGGCATTCCGGTGTTTCTGGAGCGCAGCGAGGGGTATTTCGACACGCCGGAAATTCAGGTTTTTCTGAACCTGCTGCGGATTCTGGACAATTTCCGCCAGGACGTACCCCTGATTTCCGTCATGCATTTTCCGGTGTTCGGCTTTTCTGCGGCGGAACTTTCCGAAATTCGGATTTACGCCCGAAAGGCAGGAAAAAACCGGCTCAGCTATGCCGGGGCACTGGAGTACTATCTGCAGTGCTGCGAAGCCGCCTGCGGGGCAGAACCCGGAGAAAATCCGGTATCTGCGCCGAATCCGGTTCTGGGCGAAAAGTGCCGCAGCTTTGCGGAAAAAATCTGGAGCTGGCGGCTGAAATCCTCCGCATTGCCCCTGTCCGATTTCATCTGGAATCTGCTGGATGAAAGCGGCATGCAGAATTTTGCGGCGGCTTTGAAGGACGGCGAGCAGCGTCTGGCCAACCTGCGGGCACTGGCAGACAAAGCAACGGATTATGAGGCGGAAAATGCCGGCGGTCTGTCCGGCTTTATCGCATATATCGACAATATTTCCGGGGAAAACAGCAAGGTTTCCACGGGTCAATCCAAAATTGTGGGCGCGGAGGACAACGTGGTCCGCATTATGACGGTGCACGGCAGCAAGGGCCTGGAGTTCCCCTTTGTACTTCTGGCCGGCACCGGCAGCAGCGTGAAGGGCAAGAGCAGCCGCAGCCGGGCTGCCTATCACAAGGACATGGGCGCCTCCATGGTGCTTTCCAATCCGAAGACTTTCCGCTATGCCCGGCCCCTCAGCTACAAACTGATTCGCGCCCGGGAAGCCAAAGAGAGCCTGGCGGAGGAAATCCGGGTGCTCTACGTGGCGCTGACCCGTGCCAAGGACATTCTGGTTTTGTCCGGCAGCACGAAAAATGCCCCGCAGCTGCTGGAAAAGCGGGACGTTCTGGCCCTGCAGGGCGCATCCGCCGGAAGTTTTCTGGAGATGATGCTGCCCTACGTACAGCTGGAAAAACTGCACGTAAAGAGCCGCAGCGATTTCAGCCTGAAGACCCTGGAACTGGGCGCGGAGAAGGAAAGCGAGTTCCGCCGGAAGCTGGCAGAGGGCTTCGAAACCGATGCCGCCGCCCTGGAACTTTCTTCCGAAGAAATCCGCCGCAGATTGGAATTTGACTACGCACCGCCTGCCGCGGAAAGTGCAAAAAAGAAGTACTCCGTCTCGGAGATCGCCGCGGAGGAGCGCATCCGCCGGGGCGAAACTCCTTACGATTTCGGCGAGGATAGCGCTGTGCCCCGTTTTATGACCGGCAAGGCAAAACTGGGCTCTGCAGCGGTGGGAACCGCTTATCACAGGGTGATGGAGCATCTGCCCTTTACTTTGGAGCACAAATCCGCAGAGGACATTGCAGCATTTATCGGGCAGCTGGCATCGGCGGGCATCTTAAACGAGGACGAAGCTGCAGCCCTGCAGCCCCGGCGCATTGCCAATTTCTTTGCCTCGGAGCTGGGTGCGCGGGTGTGCCGGGCGGAAGAACTCCGCAAGGAAGCCCCCTTTACCCTGAAAAAGCAGTATCAGGGGCGGGAAGTGCTGGTCCAGGGAACCGTGGACTGCTACTTTAAAGAAAATGACGCCTATGTGCTCGTGGACTACAAGAGCAACTGGGTGGACAGTAAAAATATTGAAGAGGAAAAAAAGCGGCTGGCAGAGGAATATCTGCCCCAGCTGGCACTGTACAAGGAGGCGCTGGAAACCATCACCGGCATCCGGGTGGCGGAAGCGGATCTGTACCTGTTCAGCGCGGACTGTTTTGTACCTCTCACATTCGAATAGGAAACATTTATGCAGGATTATCTGGAAAAACTCAATCCCCAGCAGTACCTGGCCGCCACCACGGCGGAAGGGCCTCTGCTGATTCTGGCGGGCGCGGGCTCCGGCAAAACCAATACCATGACCCACCGCATCGCTTATTTAATCAAAGATCTGGGCGTTTCACCCTACAGCATTCTGGCGGTAACCTTTACCAACAAGGCCGCCGGCGAAATGCGGGAAAGGGTGGAGGCTCTGGTGGGTACCCATCCCGGTATGTGGATTTCCACCTTCCACAGTGCCTGCCTTCGCATTCTGCGCAGCTGCGCGGACCGGCTGGGCTATGGCAAGTCCTTCGTGGTTTACGACCCGGTGGACCAGAAGTCTTTGATCAAGTCGCTGGTCAAGGCCATGGAACTGGACGAAAAGCAGTACGCCCCCAACTACGTGCTCTCCGTGATTTCCGACAGCAAGGAAAAGGAGATTTCCCCGGAAAAATTTGCGGCGGACATCGACCTGCGCATGGCCATCAACAAGCAGGTGCAGAAGAACCTGGCAGCTTTGTACGCCCAGTACCAGACGGAGCTGAAAAAGAACAACGCCATGGACTTCGACGACCTGATCCTGAACACGGTAAAGCTTTTCGAAACCTGTCCGGACCTGCTGGAGGAATATCAGGCCCGCTTCCGCTACATCATGGTGGACGAGTATCAGGATACCAATATGCTGCAGTACCGTCTGGTGTATCTGCTGGCCAAAGAGCACCGCAATATCTGCGTGGTAGGCGACGACGATCAGTGCATTTATGAGTGGCGGGGCGCCGACATCCGCAACATTCTGGAGTTCGAAAAGGACTTCCCGGGGGCGAAGGTCATCAAGCTGGAGCAGAACTACCGTTCCACCGGCAACATCATCGAGGCAGCCCACAGCGTGGTCTCCCGGAACAAGGGCAGAAAGTCCAAGAAGCTCTGGACCCAGGCGCCCATGGGCGAAAAGGTGGAGTATCACAAGTGCGAGGACGACCGGGAAGAAGCCCGCTACGTGGGGGCAAAAATCCGGGAGCTGATGCGCAAAAATCCGGACTATCGCTACTCCGATTTCGCCATTCTCTACCGCACCAACGTGCAGTCCCGCCGCTTCGAAGAAAGTTTCTCCGGCGCAGGCATGCCCTATCAGGTTCTTTCCGGCCTGCGTTACTACGACCGTAAGGAAATTAAAGATATTATCAGTTACATGCGTCTGGTGACCAATCCGGCGGATGACGTGTCGCTGGAGCGCATCATCAACGAGCCCAAGCGGGGCATCGGCGATACTTCCGTAAAGAAGATCAAGGCCCTGGCCAAGGTAAAGGGCATTTCCCTTACGGATGCGCTGGGCGACCCGGACGTGCTGGACGGTCTTTCCGCCAAAGCGGCGGTGCAGGCCCGGGCGCTTTACGAAATGCTCAGCTCTCTGCATCTGGAGAAGGACAACCTGTCCGTGGGCGACGTGTACGACGAGCTGCTGGTAAAGAGCGGCTACTTAAAGGCTCTGGAAGACCTGAAAACCGTGGAAGCGGACGGCCGCATCGAGAACCTGATGGAATTCAAATCCGTCATCACCGAAAAAGAAAACGAGCTGGAAGAAGGGCAGACCCTGACCCTGGACGCCTTTATGGAAGGCCTGGCCCTGATCTCCGACGTGGATAATCACGACCCCTCCCAGGATGCGGTGGTGCTCATGACCCTGCATTCCGCCAAGGGACTGGAGTTTCCGGTGGTGTTCATGCCGGGCATGGAAATCGGCATCTTCCCCTCTTACCGCACCATCGACAAAGGAGACGACCTGGAAGAAGAGCGCCGGCTCTGTTACGTGGGCATGACCCGGGCCAAGGAACGTCTGTTCCTGACCGCAGCGGAGCAGCGCATGCTCTACGGCAAGACCGAATATCCGGCGGAATCCACTTTCCTGAAGGAAATCGACCGGAAGTTTATGACCGGCGATGCGGTGTACGAGAAGAAGTCCCGCTACCAGTCCTACGACCGCTACGACACCGGCGCGTCCTATTCCGCAGGACCCTACGTTTCGCCTCTGGCCGCGGCGGGTGCCGTGCGGCGCACCAGCAGCGAAATCGCCAAAAAGGCCACCCTGGCCGGTGCGGATGTGGCGCCGGGAGACAAGGTGGAGCACAGCAAATTCGGAGAAGGTACGGTCATCAGCGTTTCCGGCAGCATCATTACCATCGTCTTCGATTCCGTGGGCACCAAAAAGCTGGCCAAAGATCTGGCACCGTTAAAGAAACTGTAAAAAATACAGCAGCATCCATTAGAAACGACACGATTATGAACATGACAATTTTTCAAAACCTTACACCTGGATTAATTTTAGACGATCACTGCCACAAATCCGCGGTGTGCATTCCCCTGGTGGAAACCGAAAAGGGAATCGAAATTTTATTTGAGGTGCGTTCTTCCCGCGTGGGTTCTCAGCCCGGAGACATTTGTCTGCCCGGGGGCATGATGGAAGCCGGAGAAACTCCGGCACAGGGCGCACTGCGGGAACTTTCCGAGGAACTGCTGCTGGACCCGGCCGATGTACAGCTGCTGGGTCCGTCAAAGGTGTATCACATTCCGGATCTTCTGGTATGTCCCTTTGTGGTAAAACTGCAAAAAACGCCGGAAAACTTCAATAAAGATGAAGTTTCTGAGATTTTTTCCGTTCCGCTGGAATATTTCATAGAGAATTCACCCAGGCATTGTTATACTGAATGGAAGCCGCAGCTTTCGGAGGACTTTCCTTACGAACTGATCAACGGGGGAAAGAATTACCCCTGGCGCAGACAGATTCAGACCCAGCGTTTTTATCTCTGGAAAGACCGGGTCATCTGGGGCATTACCGCGGCTATGATTGAGGCGTTTGCAGGAGAATATTATGAAAGAATCAACGAAGGACATCATTAAGGTTGCCATTGCCATTGTTCTGGCACTGGTTTCGATTTTCGTTCTGGCGGGCTCTTTTGCCTCCCCGAAATTCCACGCAGGAAGCATTCAGACCCTGGATGAAAAGGAAAAGACGGTTATGAAGCTGACCGCTGCAGCCACCGCGGCTTCTGCGGCTATTACTCTGATTCCGGACGACGTGGGAACTCCGATTGCGGATAAACTGGCGGATATCAGCGGGTATTTTCTGATCGTGCTCTGCGCCATTTTCCTGGAAAAATATCTGGTGACCATCACCGGTTATGCGGCATTTATCATTCTGATCCCCGCAGCCTGCGCTCTGTTTTCGATTTTCGTTCTCACCAAGAAAGAAAATCTGAAGGGCGTTGCCAAGAAGATGCTGGTCTTTGCGCTGGCCTTAAGCCTGGTGATTCCCGTCAGCGTAAAGGTTTCCAATATGATCGAGGCCACCTATCAAGAGTCCATCGATCAGACCGTGGAATCCGCCATGAACATTTCCGAGGAACTTCACGATGACGACGGTTCCTCCGGCGGTATCCTGGATACCCTTTCCAAAATTAAAAACGGTGCTTCCTCGGCCATTAAACGGCTGGAAGCCATTCTGGGCAACTTCATCGAAGCGGTGGCGGTAATGCTGGTGACCTCCTGCGTCATCCCCATACTGGTGCTTCTCTTCTTTATCTGGCTGCTGCGTTCCCTGATGGGAATGGCGGGTGCCGGCAAATAATCTTAAACGAAAGGAAGCGGCGACCCGGGATCAATCGTCCGGTGCGCTGCAAAACCCATGAAAAATACGGACTCCGCATTTTATAAAAAACTGATCAGTATAGCTCTGCCGATTTCTCTGCAGAGCTTAATTTCTTCCTCCCTGACCCTGCTGGACAACCTGATGGTCAGCAGTCTGGGAGAGCTTTCCCTGGCCTCCGTGGGCCTGGCCACACAGACCTTCTCCATTCAGTGGATGATGATCTTCGGCTTCTGCTCCGGCTGCGCCACCTTCTACACCCAGTTCTGGGGTGTGAAGGATATGAAAAACATCCGTAAGGTAATCGGTCTGGCCCTGTGCACCTGCATGGCCGCCAGCCTGGTTTTCTTTATTGCAGGCTTTTTCTTCCCGGAAAAGGTTCTCAGCCTTTTCTCGGATTCTCCGGAAGTCATCGAACTGGGCGCACAGTATCTGAAAGTTGCTTCGGTCAATTTCCTGCTGATTGCCGTAACCCAGCCCTTTGCCACCAGCCTGCGGGCTACCCAGCAGACCCGGATTCCCATGTACATCTCCATCGTGGCTTTTGCCAGCGATGCGATTTTCAATTATCTGCTGATTTTCGGCAAATTCGGCTTCCCGAAGATGGGGGTTGCCGGTGCGGCAGTCGCCACGGTAATTGCCCGGGCCATCGAACTGAGCCTGATGCTTTTTACCGTTTTTGCCCGGAAAAATATTATCGCCGGACCGCTGCGGGAGTATTTTTCCTTCAATAAGCACTTTGTCAAGCGCATTTACGCCAATGCGGCGGTGACCACGGCCAACGAAACCCTGTGGGGCACGGCGGTGGTGGCCCAGAATGCGGCTTACGGACATCTGGGGGTCACGGCCTATGCGGCGGTGCAGGCCTCTCTTACCGTCATGGACCTGTTCCAGATGGCCTGCTTTTCCGTAGGCGACGCGTCCCTGATCCTTATCGGCGAGCAGCTGGGCCGGGGCAACACCGACGAGGCAAAGAATATTTCCAAACGCATGATCCGGGTGTGCATCGCGGTATCCTGCGTCATGGCGTCGCTGCTGATGCTGCTGAACCGGCCGATCATCGGTCTGTTCACCCTGACGGAGCTGGGACAGAGCTACGCCAGAAAACTGATTATCATCCGGGCGGCCTATCTGCCTTTAAATCTTCTGAACGCACTTTTTGTAACCGGAATCTTCCGGGCCGGGGGCGATGCCCGCTTTGCCGCAATTACCGAGATCCTGCTCATGTGGCTTTATTCGGTGCCCGCTGCATTTATCTGTTCCATGGTGCTGAAGATGGAGGTATACTGGGTAATGATATTCGTTCTGCTGGAAGGGCCGGTAAAACTGGCTATTCTGGGACGGCGCTACAAAACGGATAAGTGGCGCAAAAACATGATCGAGGGTCTGTAAGCGGACCCTGCCTTCCGCAAAAGAAAAAATCCGGCGGCAGCCGGTTGGAAATAAAAGTGATATTAAGGAGATTATTATGAATGCAATCGTAACCGTAGTCGGCCTGGACCGGGTCGGAATTATCGCCGCAGTCTGCGTAAAGCTGGCGGAGTACAATGTGAATGTTCTGGATATTTCCCAGACCATCATGGGAGACCGCTTTACCATGATCATGTCGGTGGATGTGAAAAATGCATCCGTATCCTTTGCGGAACTGAAAAACGCTCTGACAGAGCTGGGAAGCAGCATGCAGCTGTCTATTCACATCCAGCGGGAAGAAATTTTCGACGCCATGCATACGATATAGGTGAGCATTATGATGAACCAGAAAGATATATTAGCTACCATCGATATGATTGAGCAGCAGCATCTGGACATCCGCACGGTGACCATGGGTATTTCCCTGCTGTCCTGCGCCGATGAAAACCCGGAGAAAGCCTGCACCAAAATCTATGACAAAATCAGCCGCTATGCCGAGAACCTGGTAAGCGTCTGCGAAGATATCGAAGGGGAGTTCGGTATTCCCATCGTGAACAAGCGGATCTCCGTCACCCCCATTGCCCTGGTGGCAGCGGCCTCCGAAACCGAAGATTACGTACCCTTTGCCCTGGCGCTGGACCGGGCGGCAAAGAACTGCGGGGTCAACTTTATCGGCGGATACTCCGCACTGGTGCAGAAGGGTATGACCAGAGCGGATGAAAAGCTGATCCGCTCCATCCCCCAGGCACTGGCCGAAACCGATCTGGTGTGTTCTTCCGTAAACGTGGGCAGTACCAAGGCGGGCATCAACATGGACGCGGTGGCCCTCATGGGCAGAATCGTAAAAGAAACCTCCGAAAAGAGCGGCATGGGCTGCGCCAAGCTGGTGGTGTTCTGCAACGCGGTGGAGGACAACCCCTTTATGGCGGGTGCGTTCCACGGCACAGGCGAGGCGGAACGGGTCATCAACGTGGGCGTTTCCGGCCCGGGTGTGGTGCATCATGCCCTGCAGTCCGTCAAAGGCAGACCCTTCGACGAGGTGGCGGAAACCATTAAGAAGACCGCTTTCCGCATTACCCGCATGGGTCAGCTGGTAGCCATGGAAGCCAGCCGGCGGCTGGATACTCCCTTCGGCATCGTAGATCTTTCTCTGGCGCCCACACCGGCCCAGGGAGACTCCGTAGCCCGGATTCTGGAAGAAATGGGTCTGGAGGTCTGCGGTACTCACGGTACCACGGCGGCCCTGGCCCTCTTAAACGACGCGGTCAAGAAGGGCGGCGTCATGGCCTCTTCCTCCGTGGGCGGCCTGTCCGGCGCTTTCATTCCGGTGTCCGAAGACGAAGGCATGATTGCGGCGGCGGAGCAGGGTACCCTGACCATTGAAAAGCTGGAAGCCATGACCTGCGTCTGCTCCGTGGGCCTGGATATGATTGCGGTTCCCGGAGACACCTCTGCGGAAACCATTGCCGCCATCATTGCAGACGAGGCGGCCATCGGCATGGTCAACAGCAAGACCACGGCGGCAAGAATCCTGCCCATTCCGGGCAAGGATCTGGGCGACCGCTTCGAAATGGGCGGCCTTCTGGGCAGTGCGCCGGTAATGCCGGTGCACAAGGAATCCTCCGCGGAATTCATTCACCGGGGCGGCCGCATTCCGGCACCGCTGCAGAGCCTGAAGAACTGACAGTCTGACCGCAGCGAAGGCTTTCCGGCAGGACGTAATTCGAAAAAATTTTTACAAACCCTGCAGGCGAGCATATTCCTGCAGGGTTTTTGTGTGTTATAATAATGATGTTTATGTGTCACATAGTGAAAGGAGAAATATAAGGCTATGCGCAGAAAATTATTAGCAGTACTTCTGACTCTGGTCATGGTATTTGCCAGCGCGGCAAACTGCTTCGCAGCAAAACCGACCCCCACAGAAGACATCGTTATCCTGCATACCAACGATGCACACTGCGGTTATCTTCCTTATGACAAGGTAGCTGCTGTTGCAAAGGATGCAGACCTTTTGATCGATGCAGGCGACGCCGTTCAGGGCGACGTTATCGGAACACTCTCCAAGGGAGAATACGTAACCGATATCATGAACTACCTGGGCTATGACCTGGCAACTTTCGGAAACCACGAATTCGACTACGGTATGGAACAGGCACTCCACATCGCAAACGATCTGGCAAAGTTCCCGTACGTAAGCTGCAACTTTGTATCCCTCGAAACCGGAAAGCCCGTAACCAAGGCTTACGAAGTATTCGAAGTAAAGGGCGTTAAGATTGCATTCGTCGGCGTTACCACACCGGAAACATTCGTTAAGTCCACCCCGACCTACTTCCAGGATGAAGATGGAAACTACATCTACAGCTTCTGTGAAGGAAACAACGGCAAGGATCTGTACAATGCAGTTCAGAAGGCAGTAGACGCTGCATCCGCAGAAGCAGATTACGTTATCTGCGTAGGCCACCTGGGCGACGATCCGGAATCTCAGCCTTGGACTTCCGTAGAAGTAATTGCAAACACCACCGGTGTTGATGCATTCATCGACGGACATTCCCACGGTAAATACAGCAAGACCGTCAAGAATGCAAACGGTGAAGACGTTGTTCTTCAGCAGACCGGAACCAAGCTTGCCAACGTAGGCAAACTGGTCATCAAGGCAGACGGAACCATCGCAACAGAACTTGTTCCGCTGGCAGACGTAGAAGCAGATCCGGCAGCAACCGCATACATCAAGACCATCACCGACAAGTTCGATGAACTCCAGAAGACCGTTGTTGCAAAGACTCTGGTTGACCTGAAGGTTAATGACGAATACGGCAAGAGAGCAGTCAGAAACTCTGAAACAAATCTGGGCGACCTCTGCGCCGACGCATACAGATACCTGCTGGATGCAGACGTAGCCATCGTTAACGGCGGCGGCGTTCGTGCAGAAATCCCCGCAGGAGACATTACATTCGGACAGATCGTTGCTGTTCACCCCTTCGGCAACGCAGCATGTCTGGTTGAAGTTACCGGTCAGCAGATCCTGGATGCTCTGGAACTCGGTTCCTCCGCATGCCCGGGCGAACTTGGCGGCTTCCTCCAGGTTTCCGGACTTACCTACACCATCGATACCAGAATCCCGTCTTCCGTTGTTCTCAACGACAAGAGCGAATTCGTAAAGGTAGACGGCGAAAGAAGAGTCAAGGACGTTATGGTCGGCGGCGAACCCATCGACCCGGCTAAGACCTATAAGCTTGCTTCTCATAACTTCATGCTCAAGTCCGCAGGAGACGGCTACACCATGTTCGGAAAGAACAATGTGAACATTCTTCAGGACGAAGTTCTCATCGACAACCAGGTTCTCATCAACTACATCACCGATTTCCTCGGCGGCGTTGTTGGTGAAGAATATGCAGAAGCCCAGGGCAGAATCAAGATTCTCGGAAATATCACTGAGGTTGATGTTACCGTAGAACAGCCGATTCTCGGACAGCATCCGGACTTTGCACCGGTAATCGTCTCCACTCCGGAACACAAGCTGCTTCTGGAAGGCGAAGACTATGAAGTTGCATGGGTTTGCGTTGATCCTGAAGCCGTAGACGCTGACGGTCTCGTAATGACTCCGGAAGATGTATTCAAAGAAGGATTTATTTACAGCTTCACCGTAACCTTCGCCGCAAAGGAAGGATACACCTTCGATTATGATCTGACCAAGGTTACTGTAAACGGTGTTGACCTGGCTGACGACGATGCAGATGGATTCGCACTCTTCTTCCCGACAGAATTAGAGGATGAAGAAGAAATCGATCTGGAAAATGTAGATCTGAACGGTGCACTGTTACTCTATGCTTGGGAAGAAGCAATTCCGTGCCCGCACGAAAAGACCGAAACCAGAGGCGCTGTAGAACCGACCTGCGATAAGGAAGGTTACACCGGCGACAAGTACTGCACAGTATGCGGCGAACTGGTTGAAAAAGGCGAAGTTATCCCGAAGCTTGATCACGTTGATGAAGATCAGGACGGCAAGTGCGACAACTGCGGCAAGGATCTCAAGTCTCCGGAAACAGGTATTGCATTCGCAATGATCAACATGGCAGCAGTATCCGCAGCAGGAATCTACGTATCCCTCAAGAAGAAGGATGAGTAATCCCCCGAATACCAGCGTGTTTTAGAACCTAAATAAAAAAATCGGTGTAATCCCGGATAACGGGGTTACACCTTTTTTATTGGAGTTATAGGACAAAAAGTGTGTTTTTAAAAGCTGAAAACCCTTAGAATTTAAACGATTCCAAGGGTTTTATCTTGTTTGAAACAAGATATAGGCTGGACAAAAAGTGTTGATGAAAAGTCTGAAAAGTATTGAAATTTCAATGCGGAAAAGTGTTGAAACCTCTTTGGGACTGGTCCCACGGCAGGGGATGATTTCACCCA
>JAZUDB010000163.1:0-7045 GCA_045639385.1 Anaerovoracaceae bacterium
TCCACTTCGTTCAAAGTATTCAGTGCGGTTTCGGTCATATAGCTGCCCAGGGCATTCTTGGGCTTGTGAATGCCAGGTGTATCGATAAATACCAGCTGACAGAGAGGTTCTTCCTCTTCCATGTGGGTGTAGATGCCCCGGATGGCATTCCGGGTGGTCTGCGCCTTATCGCTGGTGATGGCGATTTTTTCTCCCAAAATACAGTTTAAAAGCGTGGATTTTCCCACGTTCGGTCTTCCGACAATACCTACAAATCCGGATCTCATCTTGTTATCCCCAGTAAATTCATTACTTTTTCTTCTTTTTCCCGCATGACGCGCTTTTCATCTTCCTCCTCGTGGTCATATCCCAGAAGATGGAATACGGAGTGCACGAAAAGATAAATCAGCTCCCGCTCGTAGGGATGGCCGAATTCCTCCGCCTGCAGCTTTGCCTGCTCCCGGCAGATGACCACGTCACCCAGCTCCACGCTTTCGCCCTCTTCCAGTTCCTCTGCTTCCGGAATTTCACCCGGCTCGAACATGGGAAAGGACAGCACGTCGGTGGGACGGTCCACGCCGCGGTACTGCAGATTCAGGCTGTGAATTTCGTCAAAATCCACAAAGCTGACGGAAAGTTCCGCGTCCGCATCGATATTTTCTTCTGCCAGGGCCAGCTCTGCGGCCTTCTGCATGGTACCGGAAGTCCATTCGTCCGGCATATTTTCTTCGTCAAAATAAATCGTAATCATCAGTTATTCCACTCCGGATGTCTTGCAATATAGCGGTCATAGGCGTTTACGATGCGCCGCACCAGCGGATGACGCACCACGTCCGTATCGTTCAGTTCGCAGAAGGCAATGCCCTCCACACCCTTCAGAACATGCACCGCGTCGATCAGACCGGAACGGGTGCCCTTGGGCAGGTCGATCTGGGTTACGTCGCCGGTAACGATGACCTTGGAACCAAAGCCCATACGGGTCAGGAACATTTTCATCTGCTCCTTGGTGGCATTCTGCGCTTCGTCCAGAATAATGAAGGAATTATCCAGGGTACGTCCGCGCATGTAGGCCAGAGGCACCACTTCGATGACCTCTTTTTCTTTCAGCCGCAGGGCAGCCTCTCTGCCCAGTACGTCGTAGAGAGCATCATAAAGCGGACGCAGGTAAGGATCCACCTTTTCCTGCAGGTCCCCGGGCAGAAAGCCCAGCCGCTCCCCCGCTTCCACCGCAGGACGTGCCAGCACCAGTTTCTCCACTTCTTTCGCCTTCAGTGCAGATACCGCCATAGCCACCGCCAGGTAGGTTTTGCCCGTACCCGCAGGGCCGATACCGAAGGTGATATCGTTCTTTTTGATGGCGTCCACGTAGTCCTTCTGACCGATGGTCTTGGGTTTTAACGGTTTGCCCTTCACGGTATAGCAGATGACGTCCCGCTGCACATTGCTCTGGGTGTAGGAGATGCCTTCTCCCGCCAGGGTGATAATATAATTTACCTTCTGTTCATCCAGTTTTTGGCCGGTTTCCACCACTTTAAACAGCTCGTTGATGACAAACTCCGCCTGCTCGGGATGGTCGCCCTGAATGGCGATTTCGTCGCCTCTGCAGGCAATCTGTACGTTGCATGCCTTTTCCACCAGCTTCAGGTTTCCGTCAAAAACACCGAAAACTTCGCCGGGTTCCACGGTAATACTGGGTGTAAAACGAATTTCGCTCAAATATTTTCCCTCTCAAAAAAACAATCCCAAAATCAGCCGCATCCTTCCGGCGGGCTGAAATTTCCTACCCCTATTATAGATAAAAGCGCTTGCAAACGCAAAGGCTAATGTATATAATTATTGCGTTCTTATCTGAACGAGTAAGGGGGTGAAATGTCATGGCACAAATTACCGTCAGAGAAGGTGAAAACTTAGAAAACGCTCTCAAGAGATTCAAGAGATCTTGCGCAAGAGATGGAATCATGGCTGAGCTCCGCAAGAGAGAATGCTACGAAAAGCCGTCCGTAAGAGCAAAGAAGAAGTCCGAAGCTGCACGTAAAAAGGCAAAGCAGAGATACTAATCTTTCACAGAAGAACAAAAACCGGAAGAATTGCGCTTCCGGTTTTTTATTTTTTTCAGAAAAAGGCCGATCCGCCCTGCAGGTTGTTTACAATTCTCCCCTTTTCGAGCAGAATAAATACAGAACAAATAAATCAAAGAAAACCAATCGAGAAATTTAATCCATGAACAAAGAAAAAGTCGGTGCTTTTATCGCAGAATGCCGGAAAGAGAAAAATCTGACCCAGGAAGAACTGGGAGAAAAACTGGGAATCGGAAGCCGTTCCGTTTCCAAATGGGAACGGGGACTCAGTTTTCCCAGCTCTGAAATCTGCCCGAAGCTCTGCAGCATTCTGGGAATCTCCGTCAACGAACTTTTTGCGGGGGAACGGATTTCTGCGGAGAATATAACAGTAAAAAGCGATGAAAATATAACCGCCGCAGTAAAAGAAACGGAGAAAATCAAACGTATAGTAAAAAACTGTTTCATCGGCTTCGTTCTGCTTCTTTGCATCATTGGAATCAACTCTTTCTTAGATGCGGAATCTAAAGCTTTTAGTGACGCAGTCAATTCCCTGAATTCACAGTCAACGGATTATATCTCGATAGAAATGTTTACTGAGACAGGATCAGATATTTGGATCAGAAATCCTGAGATTATCGACACAATCGGGGAATACCTCTCAAAAGTAAAAAATAACGGTGCCACGATCCAAACAACAAGCAGCGGATACTCCTCTGAAGAAAAAATTATCCTTTTACGTTATGCTTTTAAAACGAATCTTTTCGAATTCTATCTTTCGCCGGAATCCATAGACAGATCCGTAATTGCAAGCAGAGGTAACTGGCCTTTCAATAGGGACTGGATGAAAATATCCATCCGAAATTGCCAGGAATTATATATGTATCTGACGGATTTGCTGGAAACCTACCATCCGAGTACAAACAAAGAAGATTGTCTTTTCTGCGTGTATACCGACGGAAATGCTTCCGCGTCTAAAGACACCCGCTGCAATGTGCTTTCGCCGCATCTGTGCCTGAAAAGCTTTTCCTATCTGAACGTAAACAGCGTTAAGCTTTCCGTAAGCTATCCGAAAGAACTGGAACGGATTACCGGCGTAAAATCCGATACCATGTGCATTACGGAAATGCCATCCGAAGGGACGATGCAATACGTATATCCCCCCTTTACTGCGTTGGAATGCACAGAAGAGGATTTTAAAGAACTTTGTTCAAGTTCAGACGAAGCTCTTTACGCAGAAATTTCCATAAATCTAGACAACCAATACGGCTATACATTCCCGGTACAAATAATCTTCGGAACCCAGGAAGAATTCAACGAATACCGGGAAGAGTTCCGTTAATCTCCGGAATAAAAACGAGCAGGAAAACCCTGCTCGTCTTTTCATCTCAGTTTCTTATGAATTTATGCGTCCAGATAACCCTTGATGACCTTCAGGGTAGAATACACGCCTTCCACATGGCTTCTTTCGTAGCCGTGACTTGCATATACGCCGGCACCGATCAGACCATGCTTCACATCGTTGCCTGCCTTTAAGGTAGCTTCCACATCGGAGCCGTAGAAAGGATACACGTCAATGGCGTAGTCCGCGCCCTCTTTTTGGGCTGCTTTTACCAGCCGGTCGGTAACGTCGTAGTCGTAGGGGCCGCCGGAATCCTTGCAGCAGATGGACACCTGGCGCTCGGTGCAGGAAAGACCCTCACCTACACAGCCCATGTCCACGCTGATGGCTTCGGTGATGTCTTCCGGAATGGAGGCAGATCCGCCGTGACCCACTTCTTCGTAAACGGTCACCAGACCGTAGACCCTGCGCTTCAGCTCCACCTTATTCTCCTGCAGATACTTGGCAAAGCCCAGCAGAATGGCCACGGAGAGCTTGTCGTCCAGATAGCGGCTCTTGATGTAGCCGGAAGCGGTAATATGGGCTCTGGGGTCCGGGCAGACGAAATCGCCGTTGGCAATGCCCAGGGCTTTTACGTCCTCGGCGTTCTTCACGAATTCATCCAGCACCACTTCCACGGTGTTGAAATTGCGTTCCTTTTTATCCAGATCCGCGTTCACGTGAGAAGAAGCATTGATCAGCTGAATGGTGCCTTCGTATACCTTGCCCTCCCGGGTGTAGACCCGCACGTTCTCGGTTTCAGTGTTGCAGGCCTTTAAACCGCCCACGTTGGAAATGCGCAGCCGGCCGTTTCCTTTAATCTCGGCGACCACAGCGCCCAGGGTATCCGCGTGTGCTTCGAACAGTACCGCGCCCTCTTCGCTTTCTTTGCCGCTGAAATCAATCAGAACGGCACCCTTGCGGGTCAGCTGCGCTTTGCAGCCCGCCTTGGTAAATTCGTCCACAACCCAGGCCGCAGCCTTTTTGGTAAAGCCGGTGGGACTGTCGATTTTTAAAAGTTCAATGGCCTTTTCCGCGGCAAATTCCGCATATTTTCTTTCCAGTTCCATGTTCTTCCCTCCTGCATCCTAGAGCGGCGGCCAACCGCAGGGCTTTCCGCCCAGCAGATGTACGTGCAGATGGTGAACCGTCTGTCCGCCGTCTTCGCCGGTATTAATGACCACCCGGTAGCCCTTTTCCAGACCTTCCCTGGCAGCGATTTCCTTGATTTTCAGCATGATGTGCGCCAGCAGCGCAGCATCGTCCTCGGAAGTTTCATCCAGAGAACCGATGTGCTTCTTGGGCACAATCAGTACGTGGACCGGCGCCTGAGGGTCCATATCGTAAAATGCGGTAATCAGTTCGTCTTCGTAGGCATACTTGCTTTCGATCACGTGATTTGCAATCTTGCAGAAAATGCAGTCTTCCATAATTTATTCCTTTCTTCCGAGCACACCGTCCTTGAACGGCTTTTCTATAATCATATTTTCGAACTCGTTTTCCGAGCATTCATCCTTTGTGTAAACCACGGCAAAGTTGCTTGCGTGACCCTTCCAGTATCCGCCAACCTTCTCTTCGAAAAGCACCCGCTGGGTGGAACCGGTCAGCTTCTGCAGAAAGTTTCCGCTCTCCTCCGCTGCCAGCTGTCCCAGAATCCTGTTGCGTTCCTTCTTGACAGCCGGGTCGATCTGCTGCATTTCCGCAGCGGGCGTATAGAGCCGCACGGAGTACGGAAAGCCGTGTACGTGAAGGAACTGTACCTCTCTGACCAGAGAAAGCGTGTCCGCAAAATCCGCTTCGGTTTCGCCGGGGAAGCCGACGATGATATCGGTGGTAATCCCGTAAAGCGGGTCAAAATCCTTCAGGACTTTGACCATGTCCAGATAATCCTGCCGGTTATAGTGACGGTTCATAGAACGGATTACGCTGTCGCTGCCGGACTGGGCCGCCAGATGCACGTGATGTGCCAGCTTTTCATACTTTAAAAGGGACAGCAGATAGTTGGAATCCACCACCGTAGGCTCCAGGGAGCCCAGCCGGATGCGGAAGTCTCCGGGCAGTCCGTTGATGGCGGAAATCAGGTCTTCCAGACTGTCCGGAAAGCCCTTTTCCGTGCCGTAGAGCGCCGTATTGATGCCGGTGAGTACAATTTCCTTGTACCCGGCTTCCAGCAGGGATTCTGCCTCTTTTACCACGCTTTCCACGGGCCGGGAGCGCACCGGGCCCCGGGCGTAAGGGATCACGCAGTAAGAACAGAACCGGCTGCAGCCGTCCTGGATCTTGATCAGCGCGCGGGTGCGGCTTTCCATGCCGGTCACCTGCCCCAGCTCCCGGTATCGGGTTTCCGTTATGGGACAAGCCGGCATGCCGTAGCTGCCCTCCTGTTTGGGTGCCGGTACAAAACCGCTTTCCAGCAGAAGATTCCGCTTTTTGCCGGTCCGCAGAAATTCTTCCGCCAGTTCCGCCGCCTGTTCCTTCCGGGTGGTGCCCAGAATAATGTCCGCCTCTTCGATTTTGGCGGTATCCGCCGGATTGGTCTGGGGATAGCATCCCATCATGACCACTACAGCTGCGGGGTTCTGCTTTTTCACGCGGCGCACATACTGGCGGGACTTTCTGTCTGCCACACCGGTTACGCTGCAGGTATTTACAATGTAAACGTCGGCCGCTTCGTCTTCTCCTACGATTTCATATCCCAACCGCCGGAAGCTTTCCGCCACCGCCTGGGTCTCGTACTGGTTGACTTTGCAGCCGAGAGTATAAAATGCTGCTTTCTTCATAAACTTTATTATACAACAAAACAGACCCCGTTTCCGAGGTCTGCCGAATATTTTTTTAATCGAAGAAGTCCTTTACCTTATCCGCAAAGCTCTTCTTTTTTGCGTAGGAGCCTTCCTCCGGTTTTTCTTCGCCGAATTCCCGGATCAGTTCCTTCTGGCGCGCGGTAAGCTTGGTGGGAACCTCCAGGTTGCATTCCACGTACATGTCGCCCTTGCGGCCGCTGTTTACGTTGACCACGCCCTTGCCCTTCACACGGAGAACCGTGCCGGGCTGCGTTCCTGCCGGAATCTTACAGGAAATACGCTCTTTCAAACCCGGAATGGTAATTTCGTCTCCCAAGGCTGCCTGGGTAAAGGTAATGGGCACAGAAATCCACAAATCGTCACCGTCACGCTTCAGAATTTCGTGGGGCGTTACGGTAAGCACGATGTACAGATTACCTGTGGGACCGCCCTTGGTTCCGGGTTCCCCCTGACCGCGCAGGGTAATGACGGAATCGTTATCCACGCCTGCCGGAATATCCACTGCCAGGCTGACGGTTTTGCGCACCGTACCGCTGCCGTTGCAGGTGGTGCAGGGAACGTCGATGATTTCACCGGTTCCGCCGCATTTGCTGCAGGGTGCTGTTCTTCTCATTGCACCGATAATGGTCTGCTGCACGGTGGTTACGGTTCCGCTGCCGCCGCAGTCCGGACAGGTATGCTTACCGGAGCCTGCGCTGGCGCCGCTGCCCTTACAGGCCTCGCACTGGCAGTTTTTGGTCAGCTTGATGGTCTTTTTTACACCGAAAGCCGCTTCTTCGAAGGAGATGGTCATGCGTTTCTGCAGATCCGCACCTGCCCGGGGG
>JAZUDB010000164.1:0-5712 GCA_045639385.1 Anaerovoracaceae bacterium
GTCCTTAGACATCGAACCGGGCAGCTTCGTTACGCTGCTGGGACCCTCCGGCTGCGGCAAAACCACGACCCTTCGCATGATTGCCGGTTTTGAATCTCCGGACGAAGGTGAAATCTATCTGGGTGACGAAGCCATCAACGAGCTGACCCCCAACAAGCGGGACACCGCCATGGTATTTCAGTCCTACGCACTGCTGCCCCATTACAACGTATTCGACAACGTGGCATACGGACTGAAGCTGAGAAAGATTCCGAAGGATGAAATTAAAGAAAGAGTTCTGAAGATTTTAAAGCTGGTGGAACTGGAAGGCATGGAAAGCAGAATGACCAACCAGCTTTCCGGCGGCCAGCAGCAGAGAGTTGCCCTGGCCAGAGCGCTGGTCATCGAGCCCTCCGTGCTTCTTTTCGATGAACCGTTGTCCAACCTGGACGCCAAGCTCCGCGTTTCCATGCGGAACGAAATCCGCAGAATTCAGCAGGAGGTGGGCATTACCGCCATCTACGTTACCCACGACCAGTCCGAAGCCATGGCGCTTTCCGATAAGATCATCATCATGAGCAAGGGCGTGGTGGAACAGATGGGTACACCGCAGGAGATTTATTATCATCCGGTAAACGAATTCGTTGCGGACTTCATCGGCGAAGCAAACTTCCTGGACGGCAGTCTGATCGGAGAAGAAGGAAAGACCATCGTGCTCCGTCCGGAATGCGCCAGCCTGGCAGACGAGGGCGGTATTGATTGCAAAGTGGTGCTTTCCTGCTTCATGGGTTCCTATCAGAATTATCACGTGATGGTAGGGGATACTCTGGTCAAGCTCCAGGAGTACAATCCGAAGAACAAGAAGATCTACAAGGTCGGAGATACCTGCTGCCTGGTGTTCGACAAGGCCAACGTGCACCTTCTGTAATATGCAAAGTAAAACCGCTCTGTGCTTTTCGGCACGGAGCGGTTTTTTGATTGTATGGATGTTATTTGCCGCAAGAGACGCTTTATTCTTCTGCGTCGGCCCTTCGGATGCGGAAGCCCTCGCCCTGTACTTCCTTGGAATCCAGCACGATAATAAAGGCGTCCGGGTCGGATGCCTTCAGCGCACTCTGCACACTGTAGATGTCCCGGTAGGAACCGACGACCATAACGACATCCTTCTTTTCTCCGGTATATCCGCCGCTGCCTTCCAGTACCGTGGATCCTCTTTCGCAGATTTTGTCAATCTTTGCGCAGATGTTTTTGCCTCTGCCTTTTTCCGTCACGATATAAGCCATGGCGCCGGAATTGAAGCCCAGAACGATGCGGTCGATGGTGGATGCGGATACAAAGACGATAATAATACCGTAAATAACCGCTTCGAAATCTTTAAACACCAGACCCGCCGCCAGCAGGGTCACGAAGTCCAGAACAAAGGAGATGGTTCCGGTCTTCAGGTGGGGGAACTTATGCTTCAGCAGCATGATGATAAAGTCCAGTCCGCCGGTGGAGGAGCCCCGCATGTAGATAAACGCAAAGGACACTCCGTAACAGACACCCACTACCAGAGCCGCAATCATCCGGTCCACGGAAAGCACGGGCAGCAGGGGTACCAGATAGTTCATCATCAGGGATTGAATGACGATGCAGCGAACGGATTTTGCCAGGAATTTAAACCCCAGAATCTTTGCGCAGAGCAGTGCCAGCGGAATGTTCAGCAGAAAAATGGTGGTTCCCATGGGGAAGCTGAACAGCCGGAACAGAATGACCGCAATCCCGGAAAAACCGGAAACCGCAAATCCCGCCGATGCGGCAATGTTATAAGTGGCAAAGGATATCAGAAAGTTTCCCGCCAGTTCGCAGAGAATATCGAGAATGGTTGTTTTTGTTTTATTGCTCATTTACTTTCTTTTTCTCAGGTTGTAGATATCCAGCTTGTCCTTCATGTTTTCCGGCATTTCCCGGCTGATGGGGATCTTCTTTGCGTTGGCCATGCGGCTGACGAAGGAGATAATAAAGTTCACGTCCGCGTCCATGGTCTCCTTGTGCATCAGGTACATGGTATCGAAGCGGCAGTGAATGGGTGTGGCCGCGCTGCTCTGGCCGAAGCTGATGGCCGGAACACCGTTGTCCGCGAAAGGCGTGGAGTCGGAAGAGTACACGTCCTGGTAGCAATTGCAGGCCGTACCGGTTTCGCAGCAGAAGTATTCCAGATAATGGACCATCTTTTCTTCGCCGGTAACGCAGGCAAGCAGTTTTCCGAAGGTGGAACCGATCACATCCAGGTTGATGCACAGATCGATGTCTTTCAGTTCATCTGCGTGTTTCTTTACATAAGCCTTTGATCCGTTAAGTCCGCTTTCTTCCGCGCCGCACCACACGAAAATCAGGTTGTGATAGGGTTTATGTTCCGTAAAATACTCCGCAATTTTTAAAAGTCCCACGCTGCCGGAGGCGTTGTCCCAGGAACCCTTGGAAAGGGAGGTGGAATCGTAGTGGGCGGTGAGCACGATATTTCTGCCGGAGCTTCCTTCGATCCGGGTCACCACGTTCTGGCTGGTGCAGGCGAATTCCTTCTGGATGGTGGTCATCTGAATTTCCGCCGCGTTGCTCTGCACCATTTCGTAGAGGTCTTTGATATTGCATTCCACAATGGGCAGTTTGCCGAATTCGTGGAGCGGTTCCCGCAGTTCCCGGAAGTCAATATCGTTGTCTTCCACGAACAGGTAGCCGTCGCCGATGACGATGCCCACGCAGCCGGCTTCCACCAGATCTTTGTATACCCAGTATCCCACGCGGCCCTGAATCAGGGCAATCTTGTCCTGCAGATCGTATTTGTCAATCTGTGCGGTATCCTTGACGAAAACCGCTTCCTTGGTCAGTGCTCTGGTATTGCCCGCCATTTTGTAGCCAAGGCAGTAATATCTCTTGTTATATGGTTTGGTGACTTCCAGGGAGACTTCCACAATCTCCGCATCGGTGAGCTGGAAGGGCTCGATTTTGGCGCTCAGCCCAAGTCCTTCTGCCGCGGACTGGATGTAATTTGCTGCTTTCTTTTCTTCTGCGGATCCCCAGGTTCTGGTGTATTCCAGGTCCTGCAGAACTTTCATGGAATCGATCATATCAGAATCCTCCTTTTTTTCTTATCATTATACAACAGCGCCCGGAGAAAATCCCGCGGATTTACAGATTGACAGAAAATGGTAACCCGTGTATAATAATGGAAAATAAAGGAAACAATAGAATGATATGGAAACGGATAAGAGGACGGAAAAGAGAAAAACCGGAGACCGGGGAGAGGAAATTGCCTGCCGGTGGCTGGAAAAACACGGTTTCTGCATTGCGGAGCGGAATTTTCTCTGCAAGATGGGAGAAATCGATATTATTGCCTGGGATGTATCAGACCGGACTCTCTGCTTCGTGGAGGTGAAAACCCGGAGCAGTCTGGATTTCGGCTATCCCTGCGAGTTTGTGGATGCCAAAAAGAGGTGCCGCCTGGAAAAAACGGCGGAGTATTACCGCATGGGCCGGAAACAGCTGCTGGAGCTTCCCATGCGCATGGACATTTTTGAGGTTTATATTACGGAGAAAGGAATATACGTTCGGTATTTGAAGAACGCGTTTTAACAATTATGTATGCAAGATTTTTAACGGCGAGTCTGTATGGTCTGACAGGGGAGGAAACCTGGGCTGAAGTGGACAGCGAAAACGGGCTGCCTTTTATTTCTATTGTGGGATTGGCAAATCAGAGCGTCAAAGAGGCGAAGGACCGGATTCATTCCGCCATCGTCAACTGCGGTTTTGATTTTCCCGCCAGAAAAATCACGGTCAATCTGACTCCTGCCAACAAGAAAAAAGAGGGGAGTCATTACGATCTTCCCATTGCCCTGGGGGTACTGAACAGCACCGGGCTGATGCTTCTGCCGGAAACCGACGAATACTACGGCGGAAAGACCGCCTGCTTCGGGGAACTGACCCTGGACGGCAAGCTGAATCCCATAACCGGTGCGCTTCCCATGATCATCGGACTGCGGAACGCCGGGGTAAAAGCGGTGATTCTGCCGAAGGCAAATCTGCCGGAGGCCCTGCTGGTAAAAGGCATCGTAATCTATCCTGCGGAGAATTTGAAGGACGTGGTAAATCATATTACCGGACTGGTGAAAATTGTACCGGTACACCCCACAGGCAAAGCTGCGGCAGGAGAGGCGGCAGAAATTCCGGACTTTTCGGATATCAAGGGGCAGGAACTGGTCAAACGAGCGGCACAGATTGCGGCTGCCGGTATGCACGGACTTCTGATGGTGGGCCCGCCAGGGGTGGGAAAGTCCATGGTGGGGAAGCGCATTCCAGGGCTTCTTCCGCCTTTAAATTACGAGGAACAACTGGAGGTTACCCAGGTTTACAGTGTGGCGGGGGAACTGTCGGAAAAGCGTCCCATGATTACGCAGCGGCCTTTCCGGGCGCCCCATCACAGTGCCAGCAGTGCTTCTTTAATCGGCAGTTCCTTCCGGCCGGGGGAAATCTCTCTGGCGCACAACGGAATATTGTTTCTGGACGAACTGCCGGAGTTCAATGTGCGCGCTCTGGATATGCTGCGTCAGCCTCTGGAGGACGGATTCATCAAAATCAGCCGTTCCAATTTCGACTATATTTATCCGGCGGATTTTATGCTGGTGGCAGCCATGAATCCCTGCAAATGCGGCTATTACAGAGATCCCGTAAAACCTTGCAGCTGCACGGAAACGGAGCGGCGGCACTACGTGGGAAAGGTGTCCGGACCGCTGCTGGACCGCATCGACATTATCGTTTCGCTGCAGCGGGTGCTTTACGATGACATGGCCTCGGACCGGAAGCCGGCAGACAGTCAGAGCCTGCGGCAGGGGGTTCGGACCGCCTTTGCCATGCAGGAAGATCGTTACCGGGGAACCGGCATTCGCTGCAACGCGGGACTTCCCACAAATCTGATAGAAAAATACTGCGCTTTGGACGGCCCCTGTGCCAAGCTGATGGAAGACGCCTTCCGCCGCTGGGATCTTTCCGCCCGGTCTTACCACCGGATCCTGAAGGTGGCGCGGACAGTGGCGGATACGGAAGGAACGGAGAAAATCGAAGAAAAACATCTTTTTGAGGCACTTTCCTATCGTATGCCGGACAAACTTCTGGGGGTATAAAATGGATATGAAAATCGAGATGATTACAATAGACGACAGTCGCTATCCGCAGCACCTGCGGGAGATTCCCCGGGCGCCGCAGCAGCTGTACTGTATCGGAAATACGGACCTTCTGCAGCAGCAGGGTATTGCCGTGGTGGGCACCCGCCGCTGTTCCCCTTACGGACGGTGGGTTGCCTACGAACTGGGCCGGAAAATCGCTGCCTGCGGGGTCACCGTGGTCAGCGGCATGGCGGAGGGCATCGACTCCAGGGGACACTGGGGCTGCCTGGACGGAGGCGGCAATACCATAGCGGTGCTGGGCACCGGCGTGGATATCTGCTTTCCGAAAAGCAACGGACAGTTGTATAAAACCATTGCGGAAAAAGGACTGCTGGTTTCGGAATTCAAACCCGGCGACAGGGCGGCTTCCTGGTCCTTCCCGGAGCGGAACCGGATTATTTCCGGACTCTGCCGAAGCGTAATCGTGGTGGAAGGCGCGGTAAAAAGCGGTTCCATGATTACTGCTAATCTGGCGCTGACCCAGGGCCGGGACGTGTTTGCCGTGCCCGGAAATATCAATCAGCCCAACAGCGTG
>JAZUDB010000165.1:0-8124 GCA_045639385.1 Anaerovoracaceae bacterium
TCCGCCAGGCAGCGGATTTCCGCCAGAATTTCTTCCGGCCGGCGGCTTCTTTCCCGGCCCCGGGTGTAGGGCACGATGCAGTAGGTGCAGAAATTGTTGCAGCCCTGCATAATGCTTACGTAGGCCTTAAAACCGTAATTGCGCTTTGCCGGCAGCTTCTCCGCAATGGGACCCGCGTCCTTCCATACATCCACCAGCTTCAGCTTTTCATCCCGCACGTTGGTAAACAGCCGGGGGAATTCCTGAATATTGTGGGTGCCGAAAACCAGGTCCACCCAGGAGTACTTGGCCTTCAGAGTGTCGATGATGTGCTGCTGCTGCATCATACAGCCGCAGACGCAGGTAATCCGACCCGGATTGTTCTCGTGGGGATTTTTCAGTTGTCCCAGCACGCCGAAGAAATGCTTGTCCGCATTTTCCCGCACGCTGCAGGTATTCAGAATGCAGACGTCCGCTTCTTTGAAGTTTTCTTCGTATTCGTAACCCAGCTCTTCCAGCATGCCCGCCAGGGTTTCGGAATCCCGCTCGTTCATCTGGCAGCCGAAGGTTACCACGTTATATGTTTTACGCATTGATTTTCTTTAAAATATCTTCGTTCTCGTGTTTTCTTTCCCGGAGCATGATGCCGGAAAAAGCTTCCCGGGCGGAAATCTTTCCGTCCATGATATCCACCAGCGCTTCGGTGATGGGCATGTTTACCTCCAGCTGCCGGGCAAGGTCCAATGCAGCCCGGGCGGTGTACACGCCTTCTACCACCATGCCCACTTCTTTCACGGCCTGGTCCGGTTCCAGTCCCTGGCCGATCAGAATACCGCAGCGGCGGTTGCGGGAATGCATACTGCCGGAGGTTACGATCAAATCACCCATGCCGGAAAGACCGGAGAAGGTGTTGGGGTCTGCGCCCAGTTTAATACCAAGGCGGGTAATTTCGGTGAGTCCCCGGGTCATCATGGCTGCCCGGGTGTTGTCCCCGTAGCCCAGACCGTCGGAAATACCGGTCATTACCGCAATAATATTCTTCAGAGAACCGCCCAGTTCCACGCCGATTACGTCGTCGTTGGTGTAAACCCGCAGTCTGGCGTTCATAAAGGCATCCTGAGCCCGGAGCGCCACGTCCTTTTTGTAAGAAGCTACGGTCACCATGGTGGGAATGCGGCGGCCCACCTCTTCTGCATGAGACGGTCCGGAAAGCACCGCATAGTTGGCGTCCGGCCGGATGCTCAGGGCGATTTCGGACATTCTCTTTAAGCTGTTCTGGTCAATACCCTTGGCCACGTTCACGATCAGTGCATCCTTGTTCAGCACTGCGTCCGCATCCCGGAACACCTGTCCGAAATGCTGGGCCGGCACCGCAAAGACCACCAGATCCGAGGTCTTGTAGCATTCGTTTACGTCTTCCGCCACAGACACGCTCTGGGGCAGAAAAACCCCCGGCAGGTACTTGAAATTCTCGTGATGGATGCGGATACTGTCCAGGTTTTCCCGGTCCACGTCCCAGAGCTTTACATTGTACCCGTTGTCTGCCAGAACCAGACTCAGCGCAGTTCCCCAGGAACCTGCGCCCACAATCAAAGCATTACCCATTTACTGTTCCTTTTCCTTTCTTTCCCGGAAAACGAATTTCAGAGAAGTGCCTTCAAAGCCGTAACCCTCTCTGATTTTATTCTCCAGATATCTTGCATAAGAGAAATGCATAATATCCCTGTCGTTGACGACAAAGGAGAAAAGCGGAGGCTTGACGCCGATCTGCGCGGCGTAATAAATCTTGAGCCTCTTCCCCTTGTCCGACGGAGTATTGTTCATCATTACGGCGTCTGCAATCAGACTGTTCAGCTGACCCGTGGAAATGCGCATGGCGCGATTTTCCGCCACGGCCTTGGCCTTATCGATGACCGCATCCAGGCGCTGACCCTTCAGTGCAGAGGTAAACAGAACCGGTGCGTAGGACATAAAGGCCAGTTCGCCCTTAATCTTCCGCTCCATGTCCCGCATGGTATTGGTTTCTTTTGTGACGATATCCCACTTGTTGACCACCACGATAATGCCCTTGCCGGCTTCGTGGGCCAGACCCACGATTTTCTTGTCCTGCTCGGTAAGGCCTTCGGTGCCGTCCAGCACCATCAGCACCACGTCGCAGCGTTCGATGGCCGCCATGGCACGGATTACGGAGAACTTTTCGATATCGTCGGTTACTTTGCTCTTTCTGCGGATGCCGGCAGTATCAATCAGGGTATACTTCTGGCCATCCTTTTCAAAGGGCGTATCGATGGAATCCCGGGTGGTACCGGCAATATTGCTGACAATAACCCGGTCCTCGCCCAGAAATGCGTTTACAATGGAACTCTTGCCCACGTTGGGCTTGCCGATGACCGCAATTTTAATGTCTTCCTCGTCATCTTCCTCGAAGACCTCTCTGGGAATCTTGGAAAAAGCTTCGTCCAGAACGTCGCCCAGACCCAGCTTGTTCACTGCGGAAACCTGCATGGGTTCCCCCAGTCCCAGTTCGTAAAAATCGTAGAAGGTATCCGGAACCTTTTTGCCGTCAATCTTATTGGCTACGATAATAACCTTTTTATGTTTTCTGCGGAGCAGCTCCGCCACTTCGCTGTCTGCGGTGGTAAGACCTTCCCGGCCGTCCACGATAAAAAGAATCACGTCTGCCATGTCCATGGCGATTTCTGCCTGGGCACGCATCTGGGACGGGATGACTTCCTTGTTTTCCGGTTCGATACCGCCGGTATCGATTAATAAAAAGCTGTGGCCGCTCCACTCCGCCTCCGCAATGATGCGGTCGCGGGTAACGCCCGGTGTATCTTCCACGATGGACACTCTGCTGCCCACAATATTGTTAAAGAGTGTGGATTTTCCCACATTCGGTCTGCCTACAATTGCTACGATTGGTTTGCTCATTTGTTCACCTTTTTCTTTCCTGACCATGTATTATATCATATTTATCGGCTTTGTGATATAATACGAAGTAACTTGGAGGAAGCGTAATGAAAGTTTGTATTATAGGAGCCGGAAAAACCGGCTATTACCTGGCCAAAGCCCTTCTGGGCGGCGGAAACGAAGTCACCATGATCGATAACGACGCCGTCAGAATTCAGGGCGTCGGCAATTCGCTGGACATTTTCTCGCTGCAGGGTGACGCGCTGAAAAAAGACGTTCTGGAGGGCGTAGACATTAAGAATCACGACCTGCTGATTGCTGCCACCGCGGAAGATGAAAAAAATATGGCCATCTGCGCCTTTGCAAGCGCACTGGGCTGCCCCCGCACCATTGCCAGAGTGCGTTCTCCGGAACACATCAAGCAGTGGGATTTCATCAAAGAAACATTTGGGATCGACCAGCTGATCAATCCGGATTATGCCTGCGCCAGAGCCATGTATAAGTACCTGACCCAGCAATACACGTTTGCCGACGGACTGTTCTCGCAGGACGGCATTTCCATTTTCGAATTTCAGGCGAACCAGCTGCCGTCTCTGGCAGGAAAAAAGATTTTCGAAGCCGCACCGGTCCTGAAGGACCTTCTGATCGGTGCAGTTTCCCGGAACGGTAAGATTATCATTCCGAAAGGTTCCACCGTTCTGGAAGAAAACGACACCCTCTATGCAGTGGGACAGGACAATACCATCCGCAGTTTCCGGCAGAAGATTGCCCGGCAGAAAAAGAGCGCTTCTGTAAAGCGGGTCATGATTGCCGGCGGCGGAAAAACAGGATTCTTCCTGGCAAAGATGCTGGAAGAAGCCGGCATCTCGGTAAAAATCGTGGAAGAAGATGCGGAGCGCTGCAAAGTACTGGCTTCCGAACTGGATAACACCGTGGTTCTCAACGGAGATGCCGCGCAGATTGACACCCTGCGGGAAGAAAACCTGGAAGCCATGGACGCCTTTATCGCGGCTACGGGCAGCGATGAAGCAAACCTGCTGCTCTCCCTGCTGGTGAAGCAGTATAAAGTTCCGGAAGTTGCCGCAAAAGTTTCCAGAGAGACCTTCCTGCCGGTGGTAAAAGATATGGAAAATATCGCACTGATCAACCCGCAGGAAATCATCGCCAACGAAGTGCTCAGCTTTGTCCGCAGAAACGGTATCGTACTTTTCAGCAAGGTCATCAACGGTCAGGCGGAATTCAAGGAGATCCAGGCGGAAGTGGCCATGCCCATTACCAAAAAGCCCCTGGCGGAGCTGGAAATTCCGGAAGGCATTATCGTAATCGCCGTTCACAGAGGAAAGAACATCATCATCCCCAACGGTAAAACACAGATTTCTGCAGGAGACCGAGTGATTCTTCTCTCGCTCCTTTCTGCCAGCGGAGAGCTGGAATCTCTGCTTACAAAAGCATCCAGCAGTATTTTGTAATATGGTTTTAAATAAGAAAGTAATCAGTAAAATATTGTGCGCCGTCATGGCGCTGATCGGCATCGCCATGCTGGTTCCCTGTGCAGTATCGCTGTACTACAAGGAACCCGTGGCAGCAAAAAGCTTTGCAGTCTGCGCAATCCCCATGATTGCGCTGGGATCTCTGGGCGTAGCATTCCTGCCCAAGCAGGACAACTCGGTCATCCGCATGCGGGACGGCTTCTTTATCGTAGCCTCCACCTGGCTGGTCATGTCCCTCATCGGCTGTCTGCCCTTTGTAATCTCCGGTGCCATTCCCAACTTTGCGGACGCATTTTTCGAGACCGCATCCGGCTTTACCACCACAGGATCCACCATCCTTTCGGACATTGAGAGCATGCCCCGGGGCATGCTGTTCTGGCGGTCCTTTACCCACTGGCTGGGCGGCATGGGCGTTCTGGTACTGACCATCGCCCTGCTCCCCATGCTGGGCATCGGCGGACAGAAAATCATGCGGGCGGAAACCACCGGTCCCACCATGGATAAAATCTCCTTCACCATCAACGAAGGCGCCAAAAAGCTTTATATGATCTACGGTCTCTTTACCGTGATCGAAATGATTCTGCTGGGAATCTGCGGCATGGACTTTTTCGATGCAAGCACCCACGCTTTCGGAACCCTGGGCACCGGCGGATTCTCCACCTACGGAGATTCCATTGCCCACTTTGGAAGTCTCCCCATCGAGCTGATTATTACCTTCTTCATGCTGGTGGCCGGGGTCAACTTCAATATTTACTACATGCTCTTTTCCGGCAAAGGCCTTTCCGCCTTTAATGATCCGGAATTCAAGACTTACCTGGGCATCGTCGGCGGCTCCACGATTTTCATTTCCGTGATGCTGACCTTAAGCAAAACCTGCAGCGGTTTCGGTGAAAGTTTGCGGCAGTCCGTATTCCAGGTTGCATCCATCATTTCTTCCACCGGTTTTGCCACTGCAGACTTCGAATTATGGCCTTCGGCCTGCAAATTCGTGATTATCATGCTCATGTTTGTGGGCGGCTGCGCCTCATCCACCGCCGGCGGACTGAAAGTAATCCGGGTCATCTTGCTGGGCAAACTGATCCGCAGGGGCGTGCAGAACCGCCTGAGCCCCCGGGCCGTTACCGTGGTCAAACTGGGCGGCAAGGAAGTATCCGACGAAACCCTGAACGGTGTGGCGGCCTTTACCAGCCTTTATGCCATGCTGCTGTTTATCGGAACCTTTATCGTATCCTGCAGCGGCGTAGATAATATAACCGCATTTACCTCAGCCCTCACCTGTCTGAGCAACATCGGACCGGGATTCAATCTGGTAGGACCAACCTGCAACTTCGGATTCTACCCCGGATTTATCAAAATTCTGCTTTCCGTCTACATGATTGCCGGCAGACTGGAATTGTTCACCATTGCCCTGCTCTTTACCAAAGATTTCTGGGACAAGAATAAATAAAGGAATACCCTTATGAAATTCAAAAACATTAAAATCAGTACCCTCTTACTGAACATTCTCGTGGCAGCAGCCTATCCTCTTTTGAAGACCTATATTTCCTCTTCCAACCGGATGCTGATTTTCACGGATTGTCTGACCATCATGTCCTTTATCATGATCATTCTGGGCATCTTCTATTCCTTCTATCTGAAGGGTGATTTTGATGTTACTTCTTATGTAATGAACCGCTCTGTCAATAAGGGGACAAAGCCCGTGCAGGCATTTCTTGCCGACAGCAAAAAAACAAGAGAGGAAAGTTTTAACTATCCTCTCTTTGTCGGTTTATTATTTTTAGTTATTTCGCTTATTCTCTGCAACACACAGTTCTAAGCTTCTCCTCTTTCCTTTTCCATTCTGGAAAGAATTTCTTCGTATTCAGCCATTTCTCTGTCGTTTGCAAATACTAAATGGCCAGGTCTGATTTCCTGAAGCACGGGGTGCGGACCGGAAAGGTCTCTCTTGGACTCGTCGTATACGATGGGCTTTCTTGCCTTTTCGATAATCGGATCCGGCATCGGAACTGCAGAAAGCAGAGATACGGTATAAGGATGCAGCGGATACTTGAACAGTGTCTCGGAATCTGCAATTTCTACGATTCTTCCCAGGTGGATAACCGCAATTCTGTCTGCGATAAATCTAACTACGGAAAGGTCGTGGGCAATGAACAGATAAGTCAGTCCTCTTTCATCCTGGAGCTTATTCATCAGGTTCAGAACCTGGGCACGAATGGATACATCCAGTGCGGAAATCGGTTCGTCGGCAACGATCAGCTGCGGTTCCATAATCATGGCGCGGGCAATGCCTACACGCTGTCTCTGACCGCCGGAGAATTCGTGGGGATATCTGGACTTATGCTCGGGAAGAAGACCTACCTCTTCCAGAGCCTTATCTACCTTTGCGATTCTGTCTTCTTCATCCTTGTAAAGGTGGAAGTTGTACAGCCCTTCGGAAATGCAGTATTCGATGGTTGCTCTTTCGTTCAGGGATGCAGCCGGATCCTGGAAAATCATCTGAATGTTTCTGACCACGTTGCGGTCTGCTTCTGCAGAAATCTTTCCGGAGATTCTCTCGCCGTTAAATGTAATTTCGCCCTTGCTGCATTCGTTGATTCTCATGATAGCTCTGCCGAGAGTGGTCTTTCCGCTTCCGGACTCGCCTACCAGAGCAAAGGTTTCTCCCTTATAAATGTCAAAGTTCGCATCCTTTACGGCTCTGAACTTCTTTTTCTTACCTACATCAAAAGCAACATCCACATGCTTGATTGACAATAATACTTCTTTTTCTTTGGTATTATCCTTCGACATAGAATGCGCCTCCCTTACTTGTCATTGCGGTAATCTTCTCATGAAGATTGTGAATTACTTCCGGTTTATCCAGCTTCGGTGCTCTGGGATCCAGCAGCCAGGTCTTGGCGAAGTGGGTCTCGGAAACCTGGAAGAACGGCGGCTCCTGCACGAAATCCACCTTTAAGGCGTGGGGATTTCTCGGTGCAAAAGCATCTCCTTCGATCTTGTTGTAGAGCGAAGGCGGTGTTCCGGTAATAAAGTACAGGTCTTCGCCCTTTATGCCCAGCTGGGGCAGAGAGGACAGAAGCGCCCAAGTGTACGGATGCTTCGGATCGAAGAAGATTTCTTCTACGGTACCGTATTCGATAATCTGACCGCCATACATAACGCCTACACGGTCTGCCACGTTTGCTACAACGCCCAGGTCGTGAGTAATGTAGATGGTGGTAAATTTCAGCTCCCGCTGCAGATCCTTAATCAGCTGAATGATCTGAGCCTGAATGGTAACATCCAGAGCAGTGGTCGGTTCGTCGCAGATCAGGATTTCCGGGTGGCAGGAAAGTGCAATAGCGATAACGATACGCTGACGCATTCCGCCGGAATACTGGAAGGGATACTCGTCAAAACGGTTGGCTGCATCCTTAATTCCTACACGTTCCATCAGTTCGATGGCCTGTGCCTTTGCTTCGTCCTTGGAAACGCCCTGATGCTTTTCGATTACTTCGGTAATCTGAGAACCGATGGTACGAATCGGGTTTAAGGAAGTCATCGGATCCTGGAAAATGGTTGCAATCTTTGCACCGCGGATACCTTCCCAGTCTGCGTCGGTGGAAAGTTTAGTCAGATCTTTTCCGTGGAACATAACGGAACCGTTGGTAATTTTGCCGTTGGATTCCAGCATGCCGGTAAAGGTCTTGGTAAATACGGACTTTCCGGATCCGGATTCACCTACGATGGCGAAAGTTTCGCCGTC
>JAZUDB010000166.1:0-5253 GCA_045639385.1 Anaerovoracaceae bacterium
CGAACACCCTTTTTCACTTTTTCCATGTTAGTCCTCCTCTATGTATCGACTGGTACCGAAACGTTTCATAAATACGTTCATCAGGATTACCGCACCGTAGGTAATGGCAATCAGAATGGTAGCAAAGGCGCAGGCCAGACCGTAAGAGCCCTTTTCCGCGAACTCGTTGATCTGCACCGTAATCAGCAGGAACTGCGGGGTCACCAGCAGAATGATGGCGGAAATTGCAGTAATGCTGCGAACGAAAGCGGTTACGAAGCCGGACAGGAAGGAGTCCTTAATCAGCGGAAGTGTAACCGTCATAAACACCTTGAAGGAATCCGCGCCCATGTCGTAGGCAGACTCTTCGATGGACTTGTCAATCTGCCGCAGCGCAGATATGCCGGAACGGGTACCGGTGGGCAGAGAACGGACCACGAATACCACAATCAGAATCAGTCCGGTACCGTAGATGCCTTTCAGAATGCCGCTTCCGAAGATTCCGCCGGAGAAACCGCGGATATATCCGATACCCAGAACCGTACCCGGCACAGCCATGGCCAGCATGGATACCGCCTCGATAAAGCCTTTTGCCCGGAAGTTTTTCTTTACCACCAGGTAAGAAATGATCATGGAGAGAAGCGCCGTAATAGGTGCGGCAATCAGGGACAGCAGGAAGGAGTCCCGGAAGGCTTTGAAGCCCTTGTATTTTGTAAAGACCAGCTTGAACCACTTGAAGGTCAGCGGGAAGAACTTGTAGCCCCAGGTGGGGAACAGGGCGCCGATGGGTACACAGATGTACATCATCACCACGTAGATGGCCACCAGGGAACAAAGGAAGGTCAGCGGAATCCGGACGCTCCGGTCTTCGATGAGCATTCTGCCCCGGGAAGCTTTTCCCGTCAGCGTGGTTGCGGTTTTCTTTTCCAGATAATATTTTTGAACGATGAACATGACCATAGTAATGCACAGCAGTACCACTGCCATGGCTGCCGCACCGGGTTTGTCATATGCACCGGTTATTTGCAGATAAATGGTGGTTGCCAGCGTATCGTAGGAACCGCCGATGATCATGGGGTTGGCGAAGTCCGCAATGGACTCGATGAAGGTTACCAGGAATGCGTTCCCCAGGCCCGGCAGAAGCAGCGGGAGGGTCACGCTTAAGAATACCTTCATGCGGCTGGCACCCATATCCCGGGCAGCCTCTTCCAGCGATGGGTCGATGTTTTTCAAAAGACCCTTCAGCATCAGATAACAAACCGGGAAAAAGGTTAAAGTCTGTACAATGACGATGCCCCAGTAGCCGTACACGTTGTTGTCGTAAATACCCAGCACGTGGCGGGTAATAATGCCGGCTTTTCCGAAAAGCATAATCATGGACAGAGAAAGAACGAAAGGCGGAGAAACTACCGGCAGCATGGAAACCACCTTGAACAGACCTCCGCTGAACTTATTCATCTTGACGTACACTTCCACGTATGCGAAAAGCAGTCCGATGAGCGTGGACGCGACCCCTACCATCATACCGATTTTCAGGGTATTCCCGATGGCCTTGGTAAAGGTGGGAATTTCGAATATGCGCTTAAATACGGAGAATCCGAATCCGCCGTCGCCCACAAAGGAATCCACCAGCAGAATTGCCAGAGGATAAAGAATAAACAGAGTTAAAAATGCAATCAGCACCACGATGGTCGTGACCATAATCGGGTCGGCAAGAAGTTTTTTCTTGTCCAGTGCTGCGCCTTGTTTGGAATGTGCCTTCATAGTGCACCTTTTTTCTGCTGCAGAGAAATAACGGAAAAAAAGCAGGATCTGCCGGAGCAATCTGCCCCGGCTGTCCTGCTTTCGATTTTAAAACTACTTTGTCTGGAATCTGTTTTCGTCACCGGTGTTGGCGCCTGCATTTGCAAGAGCGTTCATTACTTCGGAAACGTAAGTCTTGATGTTGTTGGTTGCATCATCGAAATCGTAGTCGATAACGTTGGACGGATCAAGACCGAAATCGTAAGCAGCCTTCGGCTGAGTTGCGTTGTCCAGTACCAGGAACTGGTAGGAACCGTTTTCCTGTGCCATGTTTACGCATGCCGGAGAAAGTGCATATTCGATCCAGAGCTTTGCAGCTGCGGTGTGCTTTGCGCCCTTGAACATAGCGGTTGCACCGATTTCGCAGGTTGTTCCGCTGGACGGAATGATCAGTTCGATGTTGTCATAACCGTTGTCGAGAATCTGGGTAATTCCGTCGTGGAGGAATCCGATACCGATAACGCATTCACCGGTTCCTACGTTCTTGGACGGGCCGGATCCGGACTTGGTGTAAACTTTGATGTTCTTGTCCAGGTCTGTCAGGAACTTGATGCCTTCGTCATGGCCATACTTCTGGATAACAGTGTTGATAACCAGCTTTGCGGTTCCTGCGGTGTTGTAGTTGGAGAGCCAGATGAGTCCCTGATACTTCGGGTCTGTCAGGTCTGTAAAGTCCTTCGGAGCATCCAGTCCAAGTCTGGTGAGTTCATCCTTGTTTACCATGAATCCCAGGATACCGGTGTAAATTCCGAACCACTTGTTGTCCTTGTGCTTGTACACGTCCTTGGTGATGTGGCTTGCATTCTTTGCATCATAAGCTTCCAGAAGATCTTCTGCTGCCAGTACGTTGTACGGGTCGGTTGTGCCGCCGAAGAATACGTCTGCAGAGGGGTTACCCTTTTCTTCTTCGATCTTAGCCTGAACTTCTCCGGTGGAGAGTCTCTGATGAGAAACCTTAATGCCGAAGAGCTTTTCAAAGTTTTCGCATGCTGCTGCAAGATATTCTTCTTCGCATGCACCGTAAACTACCAGTTCGCCTTCTTTCTGAGCTTCTGCAATAAGCTCTTCCATTCCTTCAAATCCTTCCGGAACATCCGCTTTCGGTTCCGGATCCTTCTTGCCGCCGCATGCTGCGAAAGAGAGCAGCATTGCAAGAGCAAGAACAATTGCTAATACTTTTTTCATAGATTTAAAAATCCTCCTAAGTATTTATATTTTACCTTTTTCCGGATTGTTGTTCAAGCTATAAAAAAACACGGGGAAATGGTATATAATATGTGCATCATGATAAAAGAACCATTCGGAAGCGGACGCATCCACGATACCTACATTTTAAAAAACGACGGCGGAATACCGGAATATGTGCTGCAGCGCATCAACACACAGGCCTTCCGCGACCCGCAGACCCTGATGCATAATCTGCAGAAAATTACGGATTTCATCCGCAGCAAAGGCGGAAACACCCTGGAATTTCTGCCTTTTGCCGGGGAAGGTCTTCTGCATGCGGAGGACGGCGGGCTGTGGCGGAAAAGCCGCTATATTGCCTCCGACACTTACGACCGCAGCAACGACCCGGAGATCCTTCGGGAGGCTGGCCGGGCCTTCGGTGAATTTGCCGCCCTGCTTTCGGACTTTCCCGGAAAGCTGCCGGAAACCATCCCGGACTTTCACAACACGAGAAAGCACCTGGAAGCCTGTTTTGCCGCGGCAAAAGAAGACACCTTCGGCAGAGCGCAGGAAACTGCCCCGCTGCTGCAGATTCTGTACGATGCCGCACCGGAAGTCTGCGGAATCTATGATAAGATCTGTGCGGTTTCGCCCCGGCGCATCACCCACAACGATACCAAACTGAACAACGTACTCTTCGAAAAAGGCGGAAAAAAAGCCCTCTGCGTCATCGATCTGGACACGGTTCAGCCGGGATATCTTCTCTACGATTTTGCGGACGGTGCCAGATCCGCCGCCCTGCGCTGGCAGCCGGGAAAGGCCGCGGAATTCTCCGAAGAAAAATATAGCGCCTTCCGTGACGGATATCTTCAGGGCGCAGGACCGCTGCTTTCCCCCGCAGAAAAAGAACTGCTCCTGCCGGCATTTCTTGCCGTCTGTACAGAGCTGGGAGCCAGATTTCTGGAGGACTACCTGCGCGGAGACGTATACTTCCGTCATCCCGAAGAAAAAGGTACGCTGCAGAGAGCGGAAAGCCTTCTGCTCTTTGTAAAAGAAAAAGCCGAAACCCTGTAAGGTTCGGCTTTTTTGTTAAACTAATGAACTGCTCCGTCTGCACACCAGAGATTATAATAATCCGTAAATTTCCACATTTCGTCTGTGTAGATCAGATGGAAGACCTTCTCTCTGACTTCGCATTCAGATGTCCCTTCTACCCAGCCTTCTCCTTCCGGATAGTATTCGTACTTTACCGTCAGCGAAATCTCCTTCTCACCGGTTTTATTCATAGATTCCACCCATTGTTTTCCCATGGAGCAGCCTACGGGTTTGCCGACGTCTGCAATACGATACAGCCGGCCGTTCTGCTCGACTACACTATTATCGTACTTCAAACCACTGAGTTTCTTTGCAATCAAATCCGAAGTATATATCGTGGAAAACAGTTTTTCTATGTCGCTGAAACTATGCAAATTCGCATAGCTGATCGGAAGATACGCATGATCTGCATAACCTTCCAGGTTTATCCATTCGCCGTCATCCGCATCTGTACCGAAAGGTCCAATGGGATTTTCTGCAATTCTTCCCAGTGCATCCACTGCACTAAAGAAGTTTTTAACTTCTTCGAAACCGGGGTTCGAATTCTGCAGAATCAGAGCCGTATCGATAGAAGGATCATCTTCACTTTCATGAGTTCCCTCCTTTGTGTACACCGCTTTTAATGTAATGTTCTGTGTCACCCCGGAATTAAAATGGTATTCATTTCCATTGAGCGCCCACCAAGCAAACACATATCCGTCTTTTACGGGTTTTTCCGGAACTGTTAATACGTCACCTTTTGCTAACTGAACTGCATCCATCGGTGCCGCACCATCCGTATCAAAACTTACGGTTACAACTTCTTTATATGTTGCCTTCAGTTCAATATCTTCCGTAACAGGCTGCGAAAAATCGTAAGAAACCCCGTTCAGTGTCCAAACATTGAAAATATACCCCGTCTTTTGAGGATCTTTCGGACGTGCGACAGTCATTCCAACCGATACTTCTGCGGGCGATATTTCAGTTCCTCCGTCAGATACAAAGGTAACTGTACGATTTCCGTCATCCTTCCCTTTTCCGCAGGAACATAAGGTGAGAACCATTATGACAAGAAGAATGATACTTGCTATTTTTTTTCTCATATTTTTACCTCCTTTTCACACAACGGTATGATTACAAATACATTATTACACAAGTAAAGAATAAAAAATATTTACTCATTGTTGATTAAGTACCAAAATTTAAATATGACTTTTTCTAAAAAGAATG
>JAZUDB010000167.1:0-18316 GCA_045639385.1 Anaerovoracaceae bacterium
TATTAATGAAGATAAGACCCCGAAGGGAACTCGTATCTTTGGACCTGTTGCAAGAGAATTAAGAGATAAGGGATATATGAAGATCGTATCCCTTGCTCCGGAAGTACTGTAGGAGGAGATGCATCTATGAAGATTAAGAAGGGTGACACAGTCCTCGTTATTACAGGCAAGGACAAGGGTAAGACCGGCGAAGTTATCGCTGCATTCCCGAAGGAAAACAGAGTTGTCGTAAGAGGCGTCAACATCCAGACAAAGCACGAAAAGGCTAAGATGGATCAGCCCGCACAGATCATTAAGGTAGAAGGACCCATCGATGCTTCCAACGTAATGTTCTACGACAAGGCAACCAAAGCTCCGACCCGTTTAGGATACACCGGTCAGGGCAAGGACAAGAAGAGAGTATCCAAGAAAACCGGCGCTGTAGTTGACTAGGGAAAGGAGTAAAACATGGCATCTAGACTGAAAGAAAAGTATAAGAATGAAGTTTTCTCCGCACTCCAGGACAAGTTCCATTACGACAACGTAATGCAGGTTCCGAAGCTTGAGAAGATCGTTCTCAACATGGGACTGGGCGACTGCAAGGATAACTCCAAGCTTCTTGAACAGGCAGTTAAGGAAATGGCAATCATTGCCGGCCAGGCTCCTGTTGTAACAAAATCCAGAAAATCCATCGCAAACTTCAAGGTAAGAGAAGGTATGTCCGTAGGATGCAAAGTTACACTCCGCGGAGACCGTATGTACGAGTTTGCAGACAAGTTCTTCAACATCGCTCTTCCGAGAGTAAGAGACTTCAAGGGCGTAAGCAAGAACTCCTTCGACGGCCGCGGCAACTATGCAATGGGCGTTAAGGAACAGCTGATCTTCCCCGAAATCGTATACGATCAGGTAGAAAAGGTCAGAGGAATGGATATCGTATTCACCACAACGGCTAAGACAGACGAAGAGTGCTTCGCACTTCTCCAGGGACTGGGAATGCCGTTCGAAAAGTAGGGAGGAGCGCTATGGCAAAGAAATCTCTTAAGGTAAAGCAGAGCAGAGCACCAAAGCACCCTACACAGGCTTATAACCGTTGTAAGATCTGTGGAAGACCTCATGCTTATTTAAGAAAGTACGGTATCTGCCGTATTTGTTTCAGAGAGCTTGCATATAAGGGAGAAATCCCCGGCGTAAGAAAAGCAAGCTGGTAGTAGGAAGGAAGGAGGCAATATTATGTCAATGACAGATCCTGTAGCAGATATGCTTACAAGAATCAGAAATGCCAATACCGCAGGTCACGCAGACGTAGAAGTACCGGCATCCAAGATTAAGAAGAATATAGCCGAGATCCTTCTCAAAGAAGGCTATAGCAAGGGTTACGAAGGCGTCGCAGGCGAACACCAGGATGTTATCAAGATCCAGATGAAGTACGGCGCAAACAAGACAAAAGTTATCAGCGGAATCAAGAGAATCTCTAAACCGGGTCTCAAGGTTTACGCAAAGAAAGACGAGCTTCCGAAGGTTCTCGGCGGCCTCGGAATCGCAATCATCTCCACATCCAATGGCCTTATCACCGATAAGGAAGCCAGAAAGCTGGGAGTTGGCGGCGAAGTAATCTGCTACGTTTGGTAATAAGGAAGGAGAGAAACAAATGTCCAGAATAGGAAAACTGCCTGTGACTGTTCCTGCCGGTGTAGAAATCACTATCAGCGATTCTAACCTTGTTACCGTTAAGGGACCGAAAGGAGAACTTAGCGCGCAGGTCAGCCCGTTAATCAAAATTGAAAACAAAGACGGAAAACTGGAATTCACACCGGTTGGCAATGACCGCAAGGCAGGCGCAATGCACGGCCTCGGCAGAACCCTCGTAAACAACATGGTTGTCGGTGTAACCCAGGGATTCGAAAAGAAGCTCGAAATGACCGGTGTAGGTTACAAGGCTGAAAAGAAGGGCAACAAGCTCGTTATGCAGCTCGGTTATTCTCACCCGGTTGAAATGGAAGATCCGGAAGGTATCACCACCACAGTAACTTCCCCCACAGAAATTACTGTATCCGGAGCAGACAAAGCACAGGTCGGCAACTACGCAGCAATCATCCGCGCATGGAGAGCACCGGAACCCTACAAGGGCAAGGGTATTCACTATGTTGGCGAAACCATTCTGCGCAAGGAAGGCAAGACAGGTAAGTAGTAGGAGGATCGTATGGCTAAATTAAGCAGAAATGACAACCGTGTCAAGAGACACGAGAGAGTCAGAAAGACAATTTCCGGAACTCCTGAAATGCCCAGACTTTGTGTTTTCAGAAGCTCCAAGAACATTTACGCTCAGATTATTGATGACGTAAACGGCAAGACCCTCGTTGCAGCATCCACCCTCGACGCAGAAATCAAGGCTCAGGCTGCATACGGCGGAAATAAAGAAGCTGCAAAGCTTGTCGGCGAAAAGATCGGCAAGGCTGCAGTAGACGCAGGTATCAAGACAGTTTGCTTCGACAGAGGCGGCTATCAGTATCACGGAAGAGTACAGGAACTGGCAGACGGCGCAAGATCTGCAGGTCTGGAATTCTAATCAGGAGGTAAAAATGAATAAGAACATTGACATCTCCAAGCTTGATCTTAAAGAATCCATCGTAAACATCAGAAGAGTTACGAAGGTTGTCAAGGGCGGAAAGAACTCCAGATTCAGCGTTACCGTAGTTGTCGGCGACAGCGACGGACACGTAGGTCTGGGCCTGGGAAAATCTGTTGAAATTCCCGAAGCAGTCAGAAAAGCATCCGAAGATGCCAAGAAGGCTCTCATTACAGTTCCGATGGTAGGAACCACAATTCCTCACCAGATTCTCGGTGTACACGGCGCAGGAAAGGTTCTCCTGATGCCCGCTGCACAGGGTACCGGAGTTATCGCCGGCGGCGCAGCAAGAACTGTTCTTGAATTCGCAGGCGTAAAGGATATCAGAGCAAAGTCCCTCGGCTCCAGCAATGCCGGAAACGTTGCAGCAGCAACACTCGAAGGACTGAAGAATCTGAAGACCATCGAAGAGGTCGCTAAACTTCGCGGACTCTCCAAGGAAGAAATCTTAGGATAAGAGGAGGAACAACATGGCAGACAAGATTAAAGTTACTCTTGTAAAGAGCACCATCACATCCACTCCTTATCAGAAGAAGGTTGTTAAGAGCCTCGGCCTCGGAAAGCTCAACTCCAGTGCTGAACTTCCCAACACCCCGGCAACAATGGGAGCAGTCAACAAGGTTGCTCACCTTCTGAAAGTAGAAGAAGCTTAGGGAGGATATGCGATGAAATTAGAAACATTAAAGAAGCCGGAAGGCTCCACCTTCACAGGCAAGAGAAAAGGCAGAGGCCATGCAACCGGTAACGGAACCACTTCCGGACGCGGTATGAACGGTCAGAAGTCCAGATCCGGCGGCGGCACACGTCTCGGTTTCGAAGGCGGCCAGATGCCTTTATACAGAAGAATCCCGAAGAGAGGATTCACCAATCACTGGAGCAAGGAATACATCGGCGTTAACGTAGAATCCCTCAACGTATTCGAAGACGGCGCAGTTGTTACTCCGGAAATGATGGTTGCAGCAGGACTCGCAAAGGGTAACTACTACGGCATCAAGGTTCTCGGCGGCGGAAAGCTCACCAAGAAGCTCACAGTACAGGCCAATAAGTTCAGTGACAGCGCTCTGGACAAGATCGCTGAAGCAGGAGGAAAGGCAGAGGTTATCTAATGGGAATGATCCAGACGTTTGTACAGGCCTGGAAAATTCCGGAGATGAAAAAGAAGCTCCTCTTTACTTTGCTCATTCTGGTTCTCTTTAGGCTTGGATCGAATATTCCGGTCCCGGGTATCAACCGAGTAATGCTCGAAACCATGTTCGATGCGAACACAGCAGGGCTCTTCGGATTATTCGACTTATTCTCCGGCGGTGCATTCAGCAATTTCACAATTTTTGCTTTAAGCATCACCCCGTATATCACATCTTCCATTATCCTTCAGCTCTTAACCGTTGTCTTCCCGGCACTGGAAGAGCTCTCCAAGCAGGGAGAAGAAGGAAAAAAGAAGTTGGAGAGAATTACCAGATATATTACTGTTGGTCTGGCATTAATCCAGGCAATAGGATATACATTTGGTCTTTTCAGAAACTATCTCACTTATGACGATATTTTCTCTAAGATCGTCATCGTGCTGATCCTGGTAGCAGGAACCTGCCTGCTGATGTGGATGGGTGAAAAGATTAACGATTACGGCGTAGGCAACGGTATTTCCCTGCTGATCTTCGCCGGCATCGTATCCAGAATCCCCACCTCCATCTCCAATACCTTTAAAGGTTTGAAAGAAGGCGGTTGGACGTTCCTGGGCAAGACAGTCGAAAAGACAGTGGACGGCGTAACAACCACCACCAGAACCATCGGAATCCTTTCCGTAGTTCTCTTCGTACTGTTCGCTCTCGTGGTAATCGTAGGTATCATCCTGGTTACCGAAGGAACCAGAAAGCTTCCGGTTCAGTATGCAAAAAGAGTCGTAGGCCGCAAGATGTACGGCGGACAGAGCACTCACATTCCGATGAAGGTGAACCAAGCTGGTGTTATTCCTGTAATCTTCGCCAGCTCCATGCTCCAGCTGCCGGCAACCCTTGCTTACTTCTGGCCGGGCTCCGGATATGCAAAATTCATAGAGAAGTATTTTTCCACCAACGGCAACCCCGGATTCTGGATTTACTTCATCTTTAACATCATCTTAATTATTGCTTTCACGTATTTCTACGGTGCAATCAGTGTTAACCCGCCTGAAATCGCAGAGAACCTGAAAAACAATGGTGGCTTTATTCCGGGACTTCGTCCGGGAAAAGAAACTGCAAAATATCTCACAAGAGTGGCAGGAAGACTTACTATCGTAAGCGCTATATTCCTTGCAATCGTAGCTGCAATGCCTACCTTACTTCAGCACTGGACAGCTCTTCCGATCGGATTCGGCGGAACATCCCTGATTATTGCAGTAGGCTGCGCACTGGATACCTCCAGAGCTCTTGAAACACAGCTGCAGATGCGCAACTATAGCGGATTCTTAAAATAGGAGAGCTAAAACCATGAAGCGCGTTGTATTATTAGGACCCCCGGGAGCCGGCAAAGGCACCCAGGCTAAGAAAATAAGTGAAAAGTATAACATTCTGCACATCTCCACCGGAGACATCTTCCGTGCAAACGTAAAGGAAGGTACTCCGCTGGGTCTGAAAGCTTCGGAATATATGAACAAAGGGTTGTTAGTTCCGGACGAACTGGTGTGCGACTTGGTGGAAGACAGACTCACCTGGGACGACTGCAAAAACGGTTATCTGTTGGACGGTTTCCCGAGAACTGTTTTCCAGGCAGAACACTTCGATAAGTTCCTTCAGGGAAAAGACGAAGAACTGGATGTGGTTCTGGATATCGAAGTTCCGAACGAGGCAATCATTCCTCGTATGGCGGGCCGCAGGGTCTGCCGCGGCTGCGGAGCTTCCTATCACGTAATCACCATGCCGCCGAAAAAAGAAGGCGTTTGCGATCTCTGCGGAGGCGAAGTTTATCAGAGAGCTGATGACTCCGAAGAAACAGTACTCGCAAGACTGCAGGTGTACGCAGACCAGACAAGTCCTCTTATCGAATACTACAACAAAACCGGAAAGAACGCCGTCGTAGACGGAAACCGTGACGTAGAAGAAGTGTTCAAGACAATATGCGCCCTTCTGGGAGAGTAAATCATGATCGTAATTAAGAACAATGCTGAAATCGATCTGATGATAAAAGCCGGAGAAGTTACGGCTCAGATTTTAAAGAAGCTTCCCGAGCTTATTCAGCCGGGAATGTCTACCAAAGATCTGGACAGATGGATCGAAGAATATATCATTGATCACGACATGAAGCCCGCATTTAAAGGTTACAGCGGATTCCCCGCTGCGGCCTGTATCTCGGTCAACGAGGAACTCATTCACGGTATCCCTTCCAAGAAGAAAATTCTTCAGGAAGGCGATATCGTAAGCGTGGACCTCGGTACCATATACAAGGACTACTACTCCGATGCGGCAAGAACCTACCCGGTAGGCAAAATAAGCGAAGAAAACGCAAAATTAATCAAGGTAGCTGAGGAGAGCTTCTTTGAAGGACTCAAGTTCTGCAGAGAAGGATATCGGATCGGCGATGTATCCCACGCGATACAAAGCTATATCGAAGCGGCTGGCTTCTCGGTTATCCGGGACTACGTGGGTCACGGCGTAGGGCGCAAGCTCCACGAAGATCCGCAGGTTCCAAACTACGGCAAGGCCGGACACGGTCCTAAGCTCGTAAAGGGTATGACCCTTGCCATCGAGCCGATGATCGCAGCAGGTGACTGGGATGTAGACGTGCTTTCCAACGACTGGACGGTTGTCACTACCGACGGAAGTATGACGGCACACTACGAAAACTCCGTAGTCATCACGGATGGCGACCCCATCCTGCTGACCTGCCAGGATAGAAACGTATAAAGCTTAGAAAGCAGACCGGAAAAGGAGGAAAGGCTGATATATGGCCAAAAATGACAGCATAGAAGTTACCGGCACAGTCATGGAAGCACTGCCCAACGCAATGTTCCGTGTAAAGCTGGAAAATGATTTCGTAGTACTTGCTACGATTTCCGGCAAAATGCGCATGAACTTCATTAGAATTCTGCCGGGAGACAAAGTCCGCATGGAACTTTCTCCCTACGATCTGACAAGAGGCAGAATCACCTGGAGAGACAAATAGTCCTACATAGGAGGAAATTTAAATGAAAGTCAGAAGCTCAGTAAAGCCTATCTGCGAGAAGTGCAAGGTTATCAAGAGAAATGGCAAAGTAATGGTCATTTGCGAAAATCCGAAGCATAAGCAGGTTCAGGGTTAAAACCATAAGAAGTACAGGAGGAATAATATGGCTCGTATAGCCGGTGTCGATTTACCAAACAATAAAAGAGTTGAAATCGGACTTACCTATATTTATGGTATCGGACTTGCAAGCTCTAAGAAAATCTTAGCAGAAGCAAACGTAAATCCGGATACCAGAATCAAGGATCTTTCCGAAGACGAAGTCGGTGCTATCAGAAAGATCATCGATTCCGAATATCTCGTAGAAGGTGACCTTCGCAGAGAAACATCCCTCAACATTAAGAGATTAATGGAAATCGGATGCTACAGAGGAATCAGACACAGAAGAGGACTGCCGGTTCGCGGACAGAACACCAAGAACAACAGCCGTACCCGCAAGGGCGTTAAGAAGACTGTCGGCAGATCTAAGAAAGGTTAAAGGAGGTAGCTTGCAATGGCAACAGTAAAGAAGACTGTTCGTAAAAAGAAGAGAGAGCGCAAGAACATTGAAGTTGGTCAGGCTCATATCCAAGCATCCTTCAATAACACTCTCGTAACATTAACAGACGCTGAAGGAAATGCTATTTCTTGGTGCAGCTCCGGTTCCCTGGGATTCAAGGGATCCAGAAAGTCCACACCGTTCGCAGCACAGATGTGCGCAGAAACAGCAGCCAAGACCGCAGTTGAACAGGGTCTCAAGAGCGTAGCAGTATTTGTAAAGGGACCGGGTTCCGGAAGAGAAGCTGCCATCAGAGCTCTTCAGGCAACAGGACTTACCGTAACATCCATCAAGGACGTTACCCCGATTCCGCACAACGGCTGCAGACCGCCGAAAAAGAGAAGAGTTTAGTAAGGGAGGCAATTTGATATGGCAAGATATACAGGACCTTCCTGCAAACTTTGCAGAAGAGAAGGACAGAAGCTTTTCCTGAAGGGTGAACGCTGCTATGGAAGCAAGTGTGCACTGGAAAGAAGAGCATACGCACCGGGACAGCACGGTCAGGGAAGAAAGAAGTCTTCCAACTACGGACTTCAGCTCCGTGAAAAGCAGAAGGCAAAGAGATTCTACGGACTTCAGGAAACTCAGTTCCGGAACTACTTTGAAAAAGCTGCAAGAAAACAGGGCATCACAGGTGAAAACCTGCTGATCATGCTCGAAACAAGACTGGACAACGTAGTATTCCGTATGGGATTTGCATCTTCCCGTAAGGAAGCTCGTCAGCTTGTAACCCACGGTCACTTCACCCTCAACGGCAAGAAAGTTGACATCCCGAGCCTTCTGGTAAAGGCTGGCGACGTTGTTGCTGTTAAGGCAAAGAGCACCGATTCCCCCAAGTTTAAGGAAGTTAAGGAAATGACAATTTCCACCCCGGAATGGATCTCCATCGATACTGAAAAGCTGGAAGGAAAGGTTCTCTCCATCCCGACCAGAGCTCAGATTGATACTCCGGTTGCAGAGCACCTCATCGTCGAGCTCTACTCCAAGTAGTAGGATTCATTTGGGCCTTAGGCTTACACTACAGACAATTTAAAATATTGAAAGTAAGGAGGAAATTCGAGTGATAGAAATTGAAAGACCGACAATCGAGGCTATTCTCGACGAAAACGACCCTTGCTACGGCAAGTTTGTTGTTGAACCTCTTGAAAGAGGATACGGAAATACTCTCGGCAACAGCCTTCGCAGAATTCTGCTCAGCTCCCTGCCGGGCGCAGCAGTAACCTCCATCCGGATTGACGGAGTACTCCATGAGTTCTCCACCATCCCCGGTGTCAAGGAAGATGTTACCGAAATTATCCTTAACCTCAAGAAACTGGCTGTTTCTCTCAGCGGCGTAGATACCAAGCGCACACTCATCAACGTGACCGGTCCCGCAGAAGTTACTGCAGCAGACATTATCTCCGACGGAGAACTTGAGATCTACAACAAGGATCTGCACATCGCCACACTGGACGACAATGCAAACCTTGTGATGGAAATCAACTTCGCAACCGGCAGAGGTTATGTTCCGGCAGACCAGAACAAAGATGAGAACACTCCTATCGGTGTGATTCCGGTAGACAGCATCTACACTCCGGTCAGAAAGGTCAACTACACGATTGAAAACACCCGTGTAGGTCAGGTGACAGATTACGAAAGACTGGTTCTGGAAATCTGGACCGACGGAAGCATTGCTCCGGACGAAGGAGTATCCATCGGTGCAAAGATTCTGGAAGAACACCTGAAGTTATTTATCAACCTGGCAGAAGGAGTTCAGACCTTCGAAATCATGGCCGATAAGGAAGAGGACACAAAAGATAAGGTTCTCGAAATGAGCATCGAAGAGATGGAGCTCTCTGTTCGCTCCTTCAACTGCTTGAAGAGAGCAGGCATCAACTCCGTACAGGAACTGACACTTAAGACCGAAGACGATATGATCAAGATCAGAAACCTCGGAAAGAAGTCCCTGGATGAAGTAAGAAACAAGTTAGAAGAGATGGGTCTCGGCTTTGCGCCGAGCGATGATTAGATTCGAAAGGAAAAAGTTAAGCCATGAACGGATACAGAAAACTGGGACGCAACACTGCTCACAGAGCATCCATGCTTAGAAATCTTGTAACGGATCTCTTACGCTACGGCCGCATTCAGACAACTGACTGCAGAGCAAAGGAAGCCAGAAGAGAAGCCGAGAAGATGATCACTCTTGCAAAGAGAGGAGATCTTCACGCAAGAAGACAGGCTCTTGCATACATCAAGGACGAGGACGTTGTTTCCAAGCTCTTTACAGAGATTGCTCCCAAGTATGCAGATCGCAACGGCGGATACACAAGAATTTTAAAGCTTGGTCCGCGCCAGGGCGACGTAGCAGAAGCAGTATTTCTTGAATTAGTATAGTTTAAGAAAACGCAAAGCACAAAAATACCTCCGCAGGGGAAACCTTGCGGAGGTTTTGTTGTGTCGAAAATGGATTGCGATTTGCGGGAGGGTGCGTGTGACAGAGATCGTTTGTGAAGAGCTTCCGCGGAATGCAGACCCTTCGGGAAAAGCTCCGCCGGCTTCACGATAAGCCTTCCTCGCGTCCCTGCTCTGCGCTTGCTTCCGCACGCATCGCAGGCCGCTCGGAAGTCTTCTCTGCCGGCTCCGAATTTTCCCTCCGGGTAACAGCATTCCGTGGAAAAGAAGTACATCGTACTTCCTGTAAGTGCGCAATTTAAAAGACGCAACCGGAAAACCGGCTGCGTCTGTTCGTTTACATTAAGTTTCATATAAGAACCTTTTCACAGTAGGCCGAAGGGAAAATTCGAAGTCGGTAGGGAAGACCCGGTTCCGGGCTGCGTAGGCGCGACTGTGGAGCGCTGAGCAGCATGGGGCCGGGGCTTCACGTGAAGCCGACGAAGTTTTCCCGGAGGTTCTGTGAAAAGGTTTATTTTTTAAAAACATTTATGTCTCGGTACATGCTTTTTAATTTGCAGCCGGGGCCATGTCGATGACTTCTGTCAGTACGGCATGCACCACCAGACGCTTGGTCTTATCGGTTTTGCAGGTGGACATGGTAATCATCTTATCGGAAGTTTTTACGTCCACACCGTCCCGGATCAGAGTATCGGAGCGGCTGTTGCCGAAGATGCTCTTCAGGTAGGACTGACGGCTTTCTTCGTTGTGGTTGTTCAGAATGCTCAGAATGTGGGTGTCGCTTACGGTTTCACACTCAAACACGGTGTAATGGCGTTCTTCCTTGGGCAGGTAGATAATCACGCTGTCGTGGGTATCGAAGAAGTCCTTTTCCTTAAAGTTGTGCAGGGTGCGGAACATGTTGCCGTTGAGCAAACTGTGACCGTAAATAATGGTATTGAAGTCCGAAAGGTCTTTTGCGTTGTAATTTTCGAAGTAGATGGAGCCCTGTGAATCGGACTTTCCCTGATAATTGTGCTTCAGATAGAAGCTGTTGTCGGTTTCGTGGTACAGGAGCGGGTAGTCGATATTGGTACCGTCCACCTTAATCCAGCCCACGATGTCCGGGTTGATAGCCCAGAGGGCTTCGAAATCGATGGGAGACTTGTAAGCGTCTCTGCGGGCCTGTTCGTCTGCCAGTCTGGCAGCTTCTTCCGCTTCCCGGGCCAGGCGCTCTTCTTCCATCTGCCGGGCAAGTGCTTCCGCTTCCCGCTGGCTCTTGGTGGCGATGATCTTATCTTTTACGATGTAGAAGCCGCTGAAGGCCAGGCAGGCAATGCTGATAATCAGGACGATGGTCCAGAAAACCTTCTTTTTATTCATCTATATAACCCCTTTCCGAAGCGTAACGCTTCTGAAATTAAAGTATCCCCAGGTGTTCCAATAATATTTTGATTCCGATTAGGATGAGTACGGTTCCGCCGGCAATCTGTGCCTTGCTCTGGAACTTTTCTCCGATTTTGTTCCCGATGGCCACGCCCGCAAAGGACAGGACAAAGGTGGTGCAGCCGATCAGGCCCGCAGCCAGACCGATGTTTACGTCGTCCATGGCCATGGCAATGCCTACGGCAAGTGCGTCGATGCTGGTGGCTACCGCCATAATCAGCAGTTCCTTGTGGTCCAGCCGGTATTCTGCCGCCGCTTCTTCGTCATCGCCTTTGATCGCTTCCCGGATCATGTTGCCGCCGATAAAGAGCAGCAGTCCGAAGGCAATCCAGTGGTCGAATTTTTCGATGTAGCTTCTGGCAAAAGAACCGCCCAGCCAGCCCAGGAAGGGCATCAGCGCCTGAAAACCGCCGAAGTACAGGGCGATGATTACCGCGTGGGAATAATTCACTTTTCGCATGGACAGTCCTTTACACACGGCCACCGCGAAAGCGTCCATGGAAAGGGCCACCCCGATCAAAAAAATTTCTGCAATACTCATAATATTTGAGTTTAAATGCAAAGCCGCAAAAAGTCAACTTGACCGGTGCTTTCTTTGGGGAAAACACTTGGTTTTCCATATCGATTCCCTATGATATAATATACTGTAAATGTGAACGGAGGGTTAAGATGCAGAAAATTTTTAAAGTAAACGGCATCGACTGCGCCAACTGCGCAGCAAAACTGGAGAAGAATATCAACAAAATTAAGGGCGTAAACTCCGCCATCGTCAGCTTTGCCACCGGCAAGCTCATGATCGACGCGGATGATGATAAATTCGAAGCTGTGGTAGACGAAGCGGTGGCGCTGGCAAAGAAGCTGGAACCGGATTGGGAAATCGTAAGATAATCTATGGAAGCAATCAAAGCATTTTTTGAAACGGTACTTTTCGGCAACATTACGGTGGAGCTCGTCTTTTGGGTGGTGCTCTATCTTATTTTCGGCTGGAAGGTGATTAAAGAGGCGGCGACAAACATCCGCTACGGCGAGATTTTCGACGAAAACTTCCTGATGACCATCGCGTCTGCGGCATCCATCTGTATCGGAGAGTATTCCGAGGCGGTGATGGTTATGGTGCTTTACCGCATCGGAGAGTACCTGCAGGGACGCGCGGTGGATAACAGCCGCCGGGCCATTACCAACCTGGTGGACATTCGTCCGGATTATGCCAACATTCCCGACGGGGCAGACGTAAAGAAGGTCTCTCCGGCGGAGGTAAAGGTGGGCGACATTATTCTGGTACTTCCCGGCGAAAGAGTACCGCTGGACGGCATTGTGGAAGAAGGAACTTCCCGGCTGGACACTGCGGCGCTCACCGGCGAATCCATGCCCGCAGAAGCGGAGCCGGGCTGCGAAATTTTAAGCGGCAGCATCAATCTGGACGGTACCCTGACCGTGCGGGTCACCCATGAGGCGGCGGATTCCACGGCGGCGCGGATTCTGGATCTGGTGGAAAATGCGGCCATTCACCGGGCAAAAACCGAGAACTTTATTACGAAATTTGCACATTACTATACACCGGCGGTATGCGGCATTGCGGCGCTGATTGCAGTGGTGCCTTCGCTGATTACCGGCAACTGGTCCGAATGGATCGGCAAAGCGGTGATCATGCTGGTGGTTTCCTGCCCCTGCGCGCTGGTCATCTCCATTCCGCTGGGCTTTTTCGGCGGCATCGGCGGGGCTTCCCGGCGGGGCATCCTGATCAAGGGCGGAAATTATCTGGAGGCGCTGTCCAAGGCAGATACGCTGGTCTTCGACAAGACCGGTACCCTGACCAAGGGCGTGTTCAGCGTGGTGGCCATTCATCCGGAATCCGAGTATGCGGACCGGGTGCTGGAGCTGGCGGCTTACGCGGAAAGCTTTTCCAATCATCCCATCGCCCGTTCGCTGGCGGAGGAGTACGGCAAGCATATCAACAAGGCGCTGGTAAAGAACGCCAGAGAAACTGCAGGCCAGGGCATTACCGCGGAGGTGGACGGCCTGGAGGTTTCCTGCGGCAATGCAGCCTATATGCATACGCTGGGCATCAATCATGACGAGTGCAGGCTCTGCGGCGATCTGGTGCTGCTGGGCACCATCGTGCACGTGGCCATCAACGGGGTGTACGCGGGTCACATTGTGATTTCCGACCGGATCAAGCCCGATTCCGAGCAGGCCTTAAAGGAACTGAAGGCGCTGGGCATTCAGAAGACCGTAATGCTTACCGGCGACAAGGAGATTGTGGCGGCGGGTGTGGCATCTCATCTGAACGACCTGGATGACTTCTACGCGGAGCTTCTGCCCGAGGACAAGGTGCGCCTGACCAAAGAGTATCTGGCGCAGACGGCGGAAGGCCGCAAGCTGGCCTTTATCGGTGACGGCATTAACGACGCGCCGGTATTGACCATTGCAGACGTGGGCATTGCCATGGGCGGCATGGGAACCGCAGCGGCGGTGGAGGCCGCGGACATCGTTCTGATGAACGACAAGCCTTCCGACGTGGCGGTGGCGGTGCGGATTGCCCGCAAAACCATGCGCATCGTGAAGGAAAACATTGCCTTTTCTCTGGGCGTAAAATTCGCCGTGCTGATTCTGGCGGCCCTGGGCCTGTCCAGCATGTGGCTGGCGGAATTTGCGGACGTGGGCGTGTGCCTGCTGGCCATCCTCAACTCCATGCGGGCCATGAAAATCGATTAACATCTGCAGACCCGCTTTTACGCGGGTCTGTAATATAAAGGAAGAAAAATGAGAATCTCAGGTATACAAAAATTAACGCTGCTGGACTTTCCGGGTCACATTGCGGCCACTCTTTTTACCCCGGGCTGCGACCTGCGCTGTCCCTTCTGCCACAACAGTTCGCTGGTAAAGGACAGTGCGGAGCTGGAATATTACCCAGACGAGGTGCTGGCTTTTTTAAAGAGCCGGGTGGGAAAACTGCAGGGGGTCTGCGTTACCGGCGGGGAACCGCTGATGCAGGAAGACCTGGCGGATTTCTTACGCAGCGTGCGGGAACTGGGTCTGACAGTAAAGCTGGACACCAACGGGACCTATCCAAAACGTCTATCGGCGATATACGATGAAGGCTTGATAGATTACGCTGCAATGGACCTGAAGAACGGTCCGTCCTCCTGGGCAAAGACCGCCGGCATGAGCGGCCGGGCGGCGGAGGAACTGCGGGCAAATACCCTGGAGTCCATGGAGATTATCAAAAACAGCAGCGTTCCCTACGAATTCCGGACCACGGTGGTGCGGGAGCTGCACAGCCCGGAGGACATGGAAGAGCTGGGTCAGCTGGCGGAGGGTGCCCAGGCATATTATCTGCAGCAGTTCACGGATTCCGGCGACATCCTCTCCGAGGGCTTCAGTGCCTGGGACAGGGACACCATGCAGCGGTATCTGGAGATTGTGAGAAAATACGTGCCCCACGCGCAGCTGCGGGGCGTAGATTAAAAGGTTCCGCAGAGAACATCTCCGGCGGAAAAAGATGAAACGCTTTGCGGGGAGCGTCCCGCGGAAAGGAGTAAGCAATGGCAGAAATCATTCAGATTGACGAAAAAACTTATCGCATGGAAGACCGGGGCGTGCGCTTTTTCCTGTTGGAAGGAACGGACAGTGCACTGCTGATTGACAGCGGCATGAGTTCTCCGGATGCGAAGCAGATTGCGGAAGGCCTGACAAAGCTTCCCCTGAAGCTGCTCAACACCCACGCGGACGGCGACCACGTTTCCGGCAACGGGGCCTTTGCGGAATTCTACATGCACCCGAAGGAAGGCGACAACTATTTTAAGCATCCCGGAAGGGAAGGAACATTGGTGCCTGTGGCAGAAGGCGAGCTTCTGGACCTGGGCGGCCGGCCTTTAAAGATTATCGAACTGCCGGGTCATACGCCGGGCAGCATTGCGGTGCTGGACGTGAACGCCCGGGTACTTTACGGCGGCGACCCCATCCAGGACGGCAACATCTTTATGTTCGGCGAGCATCGCAGCATGACCCTGTATCTGCAGAGTCTGTCCCGGCTCTGGAAAAATTACCGGGAGGAATTTGACCTGGTCTATCCTTCCCACGGCAGTTTTCCGGTAAGCAAGGACATTATTCCCCAGCTGATTGATGCGGCCAAGTCCGTTCTGGCAGGCACCGCGCCCGGTGAACGGAAGGAGTTCATGGGCAGAGAGATTACGGTACGCAGCTTCGGCTTTGCCGGTTTCCTCTGCGAATAAATCCGGTGCGGCGGTCCGCGGATAATAACATCATCTGAAACGCAATAAAAAAGCGGCCTTCGGGCCGCTTTTTGCATTTATGTTCCGGCTTTCGCCTTGGATTTTGTATCTCTCAATCGGGGCGTTCGCCTTAGATCTTGCATCTCTCAATCGGGGCGTTCGCCTTAAATTACGAAGTTCCGCATGTAGTTTCTGGTCAGAATCAGAGACTTTACCACAGCTTCGTCGCTGCCTTCGAAGGCCTTGTCTTCCACTTCGATGCAGGTATAGCCGTCGTAGCGGATGTCGGTGAGTGCGGAGACGAACTTGCTCCAGTTTACGTCACCAAGACCCGGCAGCTTGGGAGACATGAAGTCCAGCGGATAGGCCATGATGCCCACCTGGTTCAGCTTGTCCGGGAACAGCTTAATGTCTTTGTAGTGAACGTGGAAAATCTTGTCCTTGAATTCGTAAATCGGCTGGATGTAGTCGATCATCTGCCATACGAAGTGGGACGGATCGTAGTTGATGCCCAGGTTGTCGGAGGGCAGGATTTCGAAGATCTTTCTCCACAGATCCGGGGTGGTGAACAGGTTCTGTCCGCCCGGCCACTGGTCTCTTCCGAAGAGCATGGGGCAGTTTTCGATGGCGATCTTTACGCCCAGCTGTTCTGCCAGCGCGATGATCGGGGGCCAGACTTCCTTAACCAGCGCCAGGTTGTCTTCTACGCAGAGGTTCTGGTCTCTGCCGATGAAGGTGGTGACCATATTTACGCCCAGCTTGGCGGAAGCGCGGATCACGTTCATCAGATGCTCCACGTTGGCGGCTCTCTTTTCCGGGTCTGCGTCCATGGTGTTGGGATAGAAGGCCAGGGAAGAGATTTCCACGCCCTTGTCCAGAGAATACTGCAGCACGTACTTTGCGTATTCGTTGTCTTCCAGCACCCGGTCCACATCGATGTGGCTTACACCGGCATAGCGGCGTTCTGCCTTGCCCTGGGGCCAGCAGGCGACTTCTGCGCATTCGAATCCCAGACTTTCCATCAGGTCGAAAGCTTCTTCAAAATTATATTTGTCCAGTATGGCTGTAACTAAACCGAGCTTCATTGTGTACCTCCTGTGAAGTTTTTCCGCAATTTTGTTTTCTATTGTAAATTTACATCAATCCGGCACTTTCGTCAACCGTCCTGCCATTGACGGAATGCAGAATGCGGGGTAAAATAGAATGACTTGCTATGATATTTAACAGGAGGAAGAAATGCTCAGAGTAGGAATCATCGGCTGCGGATCTATTGCAAAGCAGCGGCATTCATACGAATATCACCAGAATCCGGAGGTAGAAATCGCGGGTTATTTTGATATTAACCGGGAACGTGCCCAGGCACTTGCCGATGTCTTCGGCGGTAAGGTTTATGAAACCGTCGAAGATTTGATAAACGATCCCGCCATCGATGCTGTTTCCGTTTGCGTGGCAAATGCCTATCACGCGGAAAATTCCATCAAAGCGCTGAAAGCAGGCAAGCACGTGCTGTGCGAGAAGCCCATGGCCTCCAGTCTTGCAGATTGTGAAGCAATGCTGGAAACCGCAAAGACCTGCGGAAAGCGTCTTTTTATTGCCCAGAACCAGAGACTGGCTCCGGCTCACGTAAAGGCCAAGGAAATTCTGGATTCCGGCAAGCTGGGCAAGGTGCTCCACGCAGTAGCCATGTTCGGTCATAAGGGACCGGAAATGTGGAGCATGGACCAGAGCGCAAACACCTGGTTCTTCAAGAAAGAAGCCGCCGTATTCGGTTCCATGGCAGACCTGGGCGTGCATAAAATCGATACCATCCGCTATCTGGTAGACAGCGAAATCGTGTCCGCATCTTCCACCCTGGCAGTGCTGGACAAGAAGTTCCCGGACGGAACACCCATCGAAGTGGACGACAACAGCGTGGAAGTATTCCGCTTTGAAAACGGCGCCATGATGACCGTCATCACCAGCTGGACCAACTACGGTTACGAAGCAAACTTCACCAACCTGCTCTGCGAGCACGGCGTGTTGAAGCTTTACTCCGACCCCCAGTACGCACTGATCGTGGTCCACGAAGACGGCATCGAAGACAAATACGAAATCGGAAAGATGCAGACCAACGACGACGAACAGCAGGAAAGCTCCGGAACCATCGATGAATTCGTTTCCGCCATTCTGGAAAACCGTCCGTCCGTGCTGGATGCAGACAAGGTGATCGGCTCCATGCGGGGCGTGTTCGCCGCCATCCGTTCCGCCGAAAACGGCAGAGTGGAAAACGTATAGCCGGCGGCCCGCAGCGGCCTGACCCGGCACAAAAATACCGATTACCCCGACGGGGGATAAAATATATCGGAAGATAATTGAAGTATTAATACTCAGGAGGAAAAAATGAAAAAGGTATTAGCAGTACTTCTCGTACTCGTAATGGTTCTTTCCCTTGCAGCCTGCGGCGGCAACAAGGAAGAAGCAAAGAAAAAGTTCTATGTATTAGGACCGAACCCGGACCACGGCTGGACCGCACAGGCTGGTTCCTTCGCACAGGCAAAGTGCAAGGAAATCACCGATGCAGGAAAGTACACAGCAGAATACATGCCGGCATCCAGCGGCGAACAGCAGGTTGATATCTGCAACACCATCGTAGCTAACGGCGATGCAGCTCTGGTTGTTATCATGGCTCTGGAAGATTCCGCAAAGGCCGGTGTTGACGCTCTCATCGCAGCCAACATCCCCTTCATCGAATTCGACAGATTCATCATGGAAGACATGGACAAGGCTATCCTGAACTACTCCGGCGACAACTACAGCTGCGGCGCAGGAATTGCATACTGGCTCCAGAAGAACGGAATGGAACCGGGCGCAACCCTGGTTGAACTCATCGGAGACAACGGTTCCGTATGCGTATACAGACAGAAGGGATTCGAAGAATTCCTGCTCGGA
>JAZUDB010000168.1:0-3378 GCA_045639385.1 Anaerovoracaceae bacterium
TGCCCCAGATAATCCCAGGCAAGAAAAACAGCCAGAGCAGCTGCGGTCAGCAAAATCATAACCCTTGCAAATTTGCGCATCCTTTATTCCTCCATAACTGCGGTTTTCTCGTAATTATCCATAACCGCGGTGGGTTCGTATCCGTTGTCCATAGCGGCGGTCTCCGCACAAACAGAATCCTCCGCAGCATCCATAACCGCAGTCGCTGCATAATCTCCCGCTTCCTGTATTGCCGCTGGCTGTACCTGCGGCTCCGCTTCCCCGCAGGAAAGTGATTCCTTCTTTCTCCGGCTGCCCGGCAGCCGTCCGGAGCGGGATATAATAAAATCGTATTCTTTTTCACATCCGCGGACCCGGGCCAACCATCGGTACAAAACCCAGGATGCACCCAGCACGGCAGACAGCAGAAGCAGTATCATACCCCAAAATTTCAATCGCATATCTTCCCTCCTGCCGGTTGTCCCGCAATTTCATCCAGCCGCAGCGCAGCTTCCGGGCTTTGCAGTTTTAGTTTTTCTGCCTCCGCAAGGACCCTCGAAAGGATAATTTTAGCCTCGTCCTCCCGACCAGCCGCCGCAAAACTTTGCGCATAATCCTGCAGGAATTCTGCGGTCAGCGCGTACAGCCGCAGGTTTTCCGCTGCCGCGCGGCGCCCGAAACGCACGCCGATGCAGTCCGTCATCCCGGAAATAATATCCAGAAAATTTTCTGCGTTATCTTCAGAAACGTACTGCTCTCCGGCCCAAACCCGGGCCATAACAAGCAAACCTTTTGCCAGATCATCCGAATCTTTCGCGGCGCAGCAGTTTTCCAGATAAGACCGTGCCTGTGCCAAGGCTTTCGCCGCAGGCTGCAGTTCTTCCGAATCACAAAGCAGTGCCAGGGCAATTTCCCGGCTGAGATCCGCATAGGATCGGGTCGGAATCCACTGATATTTCCGGTACACCTCGTAAATGCCGCCGATTTCCTGCATCTCCGCCGAAGAAAGTCCGTCCTCACGGCAGCATTCCAGCATTTTTGCGCAGGCCGTGGGACTGTAAGGCTTCAGCCTCGCGGCCTCCCGGTACGCTGCAATCCGCTGCGACGCCTCCGGGGCATCCGTACTGACCAGCCGCTTGTACTCCACGCTGTCCTGCCCCACACCAGCCGTGAATAAAAGCAGGCCGAGGGTAAAACACACGACTGCCGCAGTCTTCAGAACCCGGGCTGTCCGGATCTTCCGCCGCAACCCGCGGACGTGCAGTTCATCGAATTTTTCGAACGAAGAAAGCGCATCCCGCAGTTGATCCACGGTTTCAAAACGCTTTTCGGGGTCTTTTTCGCAGCCCTTTTCCAAAATCGCAGCCAATCCCGCGGGAAGATTCTGCAGACTCCGCCCCGCGCCAACCGGCCTTTTCGTCCCGGCAAGAAGCTGCCGCAGCGTTACGCAGACGCTGTAGATGTCAGACCTGGGACTGGAAATCTTCCGGTACTGTTCCGGCGCCGCATAGCCCTTCGTGCCCACGGCTGCCTCGTCCTCGTAATGACCCGGCTGTGCAAATTTCGCAATGCCGTAGTCCACCACCTTCACGGAACCATCCGCAGTCAGAAGAATATTGGCGGGCTTCATGTCCCGGTAAACGATATTTTTCTTATGAAGATAAGAAAGAAGACTGCAGATGTCCATCATCCAGGAGAGAATCAACTCCGGATCTTTGGGAATCGTGCCGTCTTCCAGCATGGAAGCAAGAGATCTTCCTTCGATATAGTCCATAACGACGCACTTCACCCGGTCATCCTCGAAGCAGTCCACAATTCGCGGCGCAAAAGGGCTGTCCAGACAGTTGAGGATTTCAATTTCCGTCAGCTGTCCGTCACGGCTGCGTGCATTCCGATAAGCCGCGGAAGTTTTGTCGATTTCTTTCACGGCCCATTTCTTTTTCAGTTCCAGATCCTCCGCCAGCCAGACCACGCTCATTCCGCCTCGTCCGACCAGAGAGAGAATCTGATATTTCCCCTTTAAAATATCCTTCTCTTTCAACATCCCCAAGATCCCCCGTCAAAGTGTGCCGTTTTACCCGATTTCCACCAGCACACCGGTGATATTGTCTTTCTCTCCGCGGCTTCTGGCCCGTTCGTCCAGCACCCGCAGTTTTTCGTCCCCCGAAAGATTTTCTGCGGAAAGCACTTCCTCGAACTCCTCCGCCGAAATCGTGTTGGAAAGACCGTCACTGCAGACCAGGAAGGACGCCGGCCCTTCGACCCGCCCTTGGTAAAATTCCGGGTCAATGCCGCCGATGCCCACACACTGCAGCAGGGTGTTATCCTCTTTTGCAGTAATGTCCGTCTGTCCCTGTCTGCGCTTCCGCTGACCCACAGTCTGATCTTCGGTAATCTGCCGGGTCTGCCCGCCTTCGGAAAGATACAGGCGGCTGTCTCCGATCTGCACACAGAAATACGCATCCTCGCAGACCGCCAGCAGCGTGACCGTGGTTCCCCAGCGATGTCCTGCTTCTTCGGAAGCTTCCACCAGGTCGTTATGTGCAGTTTCTACCAGCAGGCAAAGCTCCTCCCGCAGGGCGGAAAAGCCCTCCGTCAGCAATTCTTCCGCCTCGGACCGTGCAAAATCCTCCAGGCACTCCGCCATATAGGACGAGGCCACCTGGCTTCTTTTGTACGAACCCACACCGTCTGCCGCCAGCGCCAGGGCGAAAGACCCCGACTGTCCGCGATACACGTACGACGCATCCTGATTCTGTTCCCGGAATCTGCCCGGATCGGACAAACTTCCCGTATACTTTACTTCCACAACCGGCCCTTCTATGCCTTTCCCTGGGTGTATTTTATCTGATATTTCCGGTCCGCAAAACGTATGATCTGGCCGTCCCGGACCTCCACCTCCGTGTCTTTCGGCAGCCGGAACATCTCTTTGTCCGGCGTCTCCGGAAGCCCCAGAAAGGTTCCGTTGGCGGAAATATCTTTTACAAAAACTTTTCCTTCATTCATGATCAGGTAAGCGTGTTCTCTGCTTACCCGGTGATTTTTCGGGTCCTGCGCAATCACAAAGTCGCATAAATCCTCCCGACAGCCCACCAGCACCCTCTCTTTTGAAAAGTGCACGGATGACCCATCCTCCGCCGACACCAGCTCGTAGCCGGTACCGGGCCGGTCTTCCAGAAGCCCGGTGGTGGTATACTCCTCGAACAATTCCCGGGGAACTGCCGCATCCAATCCCTTGTTTTGGTAACCCTCCGCCAGAATCCCCACCGGCTTTCCCGGCTTCTCCCTGGTATTTTTCTTAAAAAAAGCCAGCAGATGCCGCCTTTCCGGAACACGAACAGCACGTCTGCAAATTTAATGTACTGCCCGTTCTTGATTTCCAGTTCGTTGCCCTTGGGC
>JAZUDB010000169.1:0-3001 GCA_045639385.1 Anaerovoracaceae bacterium
TTCGATGGAACCGTATACCACGCGGTGAATCATTACCGGGGTCTGCTTTTCGCTGTTGGAGTCCACATATTCCAGGTTGAATCTTCCCGGCAGCTGATAATCCAGCTGAATGGTGCCGCACTGCCATACTCTTCCCAGGCAGTCGGTTACGTGGAAGTCCAGCTTCGGGCCGTAGAAGGCGCCGTCGCCCGGATTGATTTCATAGGTCTTGCCGATGGAGGTAATGGCGTCTGCCAGGGCGTTTTCCGCCTTTTCCCAGTCTCCCCGGGTACCGATGTGGTCATCCGGCATGGTGGAAAGAACGATCTTATAGGGCAGTCCGAATACGCCGTACATTTCGTCCAGAAGCTTGGTAATGCGGACAACTTCGGTCTGAATCTGCTCTTTTGCCAGCAGGATGTGGGCATCGTCCTGGGTGAAGGCGCGCACGCGGAACATGCCGTGGAGCGTACCGCTCATTTCGTGACGGTGTACGTTGCCCAGTTCGCCGTAGCGCAGGGGCAGATCCTTGTAGCTGTGGGGTTCCAGAGAATATACCAGAATGGAGCCCGGGCAGTTCATGGGCTTGATGGCGTAATCTTCGTCTTCAATGACCGTGGTGTACATGTTCTCTTTATAGTGATCCCAGTGACCGGAGGTCTCCCAGAGGGTTCTCTTCATGATCTGCGGGGTCTGTACTTCTACGTAGTCCCACTTCTTATGCTCTTCTCTCCAGAAGTTGATCAGCTCGTTCTTTACGATCATGCCGTTGGGCAGATAGAACGGGAATCCGGGCGCTTCATCGCGGAAGGCAAAGAGACCCAGCTCTCTTCCCAGCTTTCTGTGGTCACGGCGCTTGGCTTCTTCAATTCTTTCCAGATAAGCATCCAGTTCTTCCTTCTTGGGGAAGGCAATACCGTAGATTCTCTGCAGCGTTTCCCGGTTGGAATCGCCTCTCCAGTAGGCGGAGTTGCAGGTAAGCAGCTTAAATGCGTTGTGCTTTACGCGGCCTGTATTGTCAAGATGAGGACCTGCACAAAGGTCGGTGAATTCGCCCTGCTTGTAGAAAGAAATGGCTGCATCTTCCGGAAGATCGTTGATCAGTTCCACCTTGAAGGGTTCTTCCTTTTCTTCCATGAACTTGATGGCTTCTTCTCTCGGCAGTTCAAAGCGCTCCAGGGGCAGCTTCTCCTTGCAGATTTTCTTCATCTCTTCTTCGATTTTTTCCATGTGCTCCGGGGTAAATGCAAACGGAGCCAGCATGTCGTAGTACCAGCCTTCTGCAATAGAAGGACCGATGGTGAGTTTTACTTCCGGCCAAAGGCGCTTTACGGCCTGCGCCATGATGTGTGAGCAAGTATGCCAATACGTCTGGCGGTACTCCTCGTTTTCAAATGTGTACTTGTTTTCTTCTGACATTTGTTTTTTCTCCTCTTACGTAAAGGTTTTTTGTAACAGAAGTATTATACTCCTCTATTCCATGTCCAGCAAGGCGCATTTTTCAACGCCTTTGAGTTTCAATAATTTATCCAGAAGTTCCTTCATGGAACAGTTGAGATCGTCGATGACGATGCAGATCACCACCAGCGCCCGGTTCTGAATGGGCGGATTCTGGTTGATGGTAAATACGTTGGCACCGCTTTCGGACATACAGTTTAAGACCTTTCCCAGAATGCCCGGTTCGTGAATCAGGCTGAGGGAAATCACCGCCCGGCGCTGAGAATCCCCGCTCCGGGGCAGAAAGACCACGTCTTTATATTTGTAGTAAGTGCTGCGGGAGATGCCAGTCTTTTTTACCGCATCGGTCACGTCCTTGGCCGCGCCGCTTTCCAGCAATTCCTTGGCTTCGATAACCTTGTCGTAATAATCCGGCAGAACTTTCTTGCCTACAATCAGAAAATCGTGTTCCATGTTGTACCCTCCTTTTCTATGGGAAGACTCAGTACTTTCCAGTTCTTTTGTATCGTCTGCATGGCGTCTGTCATTTTTGCGGAAAAATCCGCACCGCCGCCCACGCATAGAATCGTGCTTCCCGCGCCGCTGATCACCGTTCCCGCTGCGCCCAGCTGCGCTGCGCTTTCCCGAATGCGTTCGAAATCCGGAATCAAAGGCTTGCGGTAAGGCTGGTGCAGCCGGTCATCCAGCGCATAGGCCAGCATCCGCCTGTCGCCGCTTTCCAGACCTTTCAGCAGCATGGCCAGACAGCCCAGGGTGTAGACGCCGTCCTTCCGGGGCACCGTATCCGGCAGCACGCCCCGGGATTTCGCCGTGGAAAGCTGAAAATCCGGAATAATCACCGTAAAGCGCAGTTCCGGACTTACGGGATAAAATGCTTTCAGCGGGCCCTTCGCATCCGTAACCGCCGCCGTCAGACCGCCGAAAAGGCAGGGACAGACATTGTCCGGATGCCCTTCGATTTCCGCCGCAATGCCCAGCATGTCGTTTTTGGACAGCTGCAGGTCTTCCAGCAGGTTGGCAGCCGCAATACCGGAAACGATCAAGGAGGCGGAAGAACCCAGCCCCCGGGAAACCGGAATTTCGCTGTGGATCCGGATTTTCAGACCCTCCGGCATGGTTTTTCCGCAGGTTTCCGCAGCTTTGCGGTATGCCGCAGCCGCCATATTGTCCGGTCCCGCATATTCCGGGGGACAGCCCGTAATTTCCAGACAATCCCCTGTTTTTTCAAAGCTTATTTCGTTGTACAGCCCCAGGGCTAGGCCCAGACAGTCGAAGCCGGGTCCCAGATTGGCCGAGGTGGCAGGGGTTTTAATAATGACTTTCATTTTTATCTATTCCGCTAAAGAAATTTTTTTGCCGCATTTTCCGCAAAGCTGCAGAGTTCTTCCGGCTTTACGCAGTCCCTGTGCAGTACCGGCTTGCTGCGCAGATTTTTCAGCCGCGCCGGCGCCGGAATTCCGGTGACCCGTTCCAGTTCGTCCAGGGCTTCAAAACCGTCAAAGCCTTCCGTTCCCAGTGCCTGCAGAATGGCCGGTGCAAATTTATAGGGACTGGCGGTGGACAG
>JAZUDB010000170.1:0-20671 GCA_045639385.1 Anaerovoracaceae bacterium
AGATCCTGGATTTCCTGTATATCGCACAACCGGCAAATAACCGGAAGGGAAAGACGATCGGCTGAGCAGTTCTCAATATTGACCTAACTCGGCGTGGAAGCTATAATGAAGGCGTGAAAACCTTCTATTATTGGCCGTTTGGCCGCGATAACCATGCCGAGAAGAAGGCCCTATAAAGGCACGATCCCCATAGTATTTAAGACCCCGTCTGAAAATGACGGGGTCTTCTTTTTGGTCTGTATAGAATATGTGTTTGGGCTGAGCAAACTGGGATTTGTTGCTCAATTACTTTTGCACAATTCATTTGCAGATGCAAATAACGCAAATAGTATCACTCTCTCCGGAATAAACCGCGCCGCATACGTCATCGTATATTTCCCTGCATCTGAAACCGCAGGAGGCAAGTTCGGCACTCAGACGTTCCAGTGAATAACAAGTGTCCCAAATCAAATACTCACGCTTTTCACCATCTGCTTCTATGATGTCATATGTGACAGATGCTCTTTCCTCCGGGAACAAAAACAGGCCTTCATTTACAACGTGAGCCCCGGGATACCAAAAGCCGCCATTCGGGTACTCGACACGGATTGCCTTTTCGATTTTTCTTTCATATACAGATTCATTAAAGACATCAAATAAAAAGAAGCCTCCGGGTTTCAACACACCTTTAATTTTGTTAAGTACGATCCGGCGCTCAGGTGCAGAAAGTGCAGCATAATCGCAATATATCATCAATACGGCATCATAGCTTCCCGATAACTCGTCATCAACGTAGTTCAGGTTCAGATATTGGCTGTTCATATCGTGCGTTTTCGCGTACTCTATCGAACGCTTTGACACATCGACTCCTGTCACACTAAAACCTTTTGAAGACAGCCGCGCCCCATACAGTCCCGGACCGCATCCAAGGTCGAGTATGGCGGCTCCCTTTGGAAGGAGCGAAGAAATCCACTCTACAGATTTGCAAATCGTTTCAAGTTTTCTGCTGGCAGCATCCCATTCAATGTTCAAGTGGGCTTCCAGCATACCCTTTGAAATGTGCTCATCATCCCAAAAAGGTAACTTGCTTCTCTGCCATAGTTTTGGACGTACCATAATTTCCTCTCCTTGTTAAAATCTGTAATAAACGCTATATCAATTCCCAATAAACTCACAAAGCGTAGAGGGAAGATGCGAAAAAATCTTGATTATTTCAAACTAATCAGCTCGACAAATTATGCTTTGTTATTTACTCATATCTGCACTCGCTGCATTGCGTGAGTTTCAGAATCCGTTTTTTCGCCCGTTCACAGGTGGCTTTGTTGTCAGCCTGAAACGGTCTGATGTAGGCCGTATTCTTTCGCACCGTCCATGTGGCGATACATTGTCCCTTATGTATAATGACCGGCTTGATAATCCCCTGGAGGTTGTAAACATTACGAAGATGTTCCGCTGGTATCATTCCGTTCTCTTTTTTCTCGTATCCTACCAGGAGAGGATCAAACCCAGGCAGTACGAAAATCGCATTTGTGGATTTTGAATCGTAGGCAGCTTCTGTATCCTTATAGACAACGCCGTCGTTCCAGATAAGCATTCCCGATGAGGCAGAGACACATTGCTCCATCAGCCTTTTTGTTTTTGCTCTCGAATATCGGAAAAAGTAAACGGTGTCACTGACAGAGCATGGGGCATAGTTTTCAAGAAAACGCTTCATCTGCTCCCGTTCTGCTCGTTCCGCCGTCATAACTGGCACTTTTGGCGCAAAAGCATAGGAAAGATCGTCGGAGACGGTCTGGATGATCTCACCCCGTTCCATAAGGATGCGGGGAAGCCCACCCCAGGCATTAAACAAATAATCCATCGTTTCCTTCGATGCTCCGCTTTCCTGAAAGGATTTGACGATGTCTTTTCTTTTTGTGACGCCGGCCTCGATCAGGCGGAGCATCCGATCCTCGGCTTGGCACTTGATCACATGGGGGACAACGGAATGATCATCCCAGTATTCTTTCATGTAGGGAGAACGATTGCCCTCATGCATATAGAGGTCAAAATCGCTAACCTCATGGATATGCATGGTACCGCGCAACGTCCATGCCCGGAAATACCTGTTTGGCTCGGCATCCATGTCTATACCGCGCACCTTAGCGACCCATTTGGAGTAGCGAAGGAACTGACTTTGGATGCCAAGCATATTTGTGACTGAGATGTCACTTCGACATAGCAAGCTTCCAATGTGTTGTGAAACGATGTCTTTTTGATCCATTCTTTTCCTCTCCATTTTGGCGCTTAAAGATGCTGCAACTCTGAAAAATGAGCCATTTTATTAGTTCAAATCCTTTGAGACGAGGTGAAGTTTGCAGTATGCTTGATCTTCGAAAATCACGCCGTTATCCCTGTATCCATTACGAGTGAAAAATGCAAGGTCACCATTTGGAAATACACCTTTTTCATCGGTAACAGCATAGACCCTTGCATACGTTTTCCTCAGATACTGTTCCAACGCTTTGATCGGAGCTGATTTGTAATCGTACTCAGCATCCGAAAGATATACGCAGGTGATAAACGCCGCATCCTCGCTATGCGGGATATCATATGGAACAAGCATTGACGGAAGGTACTCGGCACCTCCAAGGAGATTCCCGCTTTCATCTGTATGAAGGAACCCATAGGTTTCTTGTCCGCATGAACGCAGGAACCTTTCTTTCTCTGCACAGGAAGTGTCCGTAGGGGATCCACAGCAATCACAGGCCAAACGGATGTTTTCATTCGTCAACGGAACAATTTGCTTGGTCACAGCATTTGATGAGAGCTTTGGCAAATACGGATGTTCGTCCGGGTAGATACCTGATGCAGCTTGCTCTAAGAAACTGCTTCGCAACGGACTGTAATATCTTCTTTGCCCGTTCAAAATCGTTAACGTGGGATAATACATGCCCAGCTCTTTTGCCAATGCCGGTTCCTGCGAGATATCATGGAAATGGATTTCCAACTTGTCTTTATATTTGTTCAGTAACTGCATCATCGTTTCGTTCAGCGGGCACTGGATCGAATAATAGTAAAAATCTATCTTCATCATATGTGTTACCCCTACAAATCTGAATTTATCTCTACAAACCGGGATTTATAGCTTTCTTTCGTCTGTGACGATATGTTCAATCTCTGTATGTGCTCTGCTCAAATAATCTTTCATGAAAGAAGGAAATGCTTTGTACTTTCCCAAATCTTCGATTGGTATCCAATGCATATCTTCCTTTATGCCGCCGATTGTTGTGCTGTGACTGCTCAATTCTTGCGTTCCTCTCGGCTTCATCAAAAAGTAAAAGCTGATTTCGTGGCAGCTTAAGTCTTTTAAGGCACCCGTATTAGAATCGAAAAAGTTTTCATGAATTACAGCCAAACGGTCAATTTCGTAATGAATGCCAGTTTCTTCAAAAACTTCCCGAAGGACCGCATCTTCCGCAGTTTCTCCCATATGTACCGCGCCGCCGATGGAATACAGATAATCTTCCCGTTCGTTTCCGGCAAATAAGACGCAGTTGTTTTCAATGATAATGGCCGCTGCACGATATCTGAACCAATTTTTTTCCCTTGTAAACCCACAATCAAACATTCTTTTTCTCCGCAAATTCTGATTTGTCAATATCTCTTATATCTGATTTTACTGTACAAAACCCAAAAACATCCTTATCCACCCGTAGCATCCTTTCGGGGAGCGTTTTTTTCGTGCAGCGGATTCCAGCGGCCGGTAATGTAGTAGAAACCGAAGAGCACAAAGAGCAGCATATTATGGCCGATCATGCAGGCCCAGGCGGATTCCAGCCCCAGCCCGTAGATGCGAGTGCAGATGTAGGTGCCGGTAATGCGCACGCACCACATGCCCAGAACGTTGAAAAACAGCGGCGCGGTGGTTTTGCCTACGCCCTGCATCATGCCTTCCACCACGATGGGGACCCCGTAAAAGGGCTCCGACACCGCCACCATGCGAAGAACGGTGGCGCCCAGGGTGATGACCTGCGGGTCAACGGAGAAGATGTGCATGAAGGGTTCCGCCAGCACGAACAGCAGGCCGCCGGAGATGACCATCAGGCCGATTTCCAGAGGCAGAATGGTGCGTCCCAGGCTTTCCAGCCGCTCCTTGTTTCCGGCGCCGTAGGCGTTGCCGGAGAGGGTGGCCGCCGCTGCCTGCATACCCCAGCCGGGAATGTAGAAGGCAGATTCCACGGTGTTGGCAATGGTGTGCGCCGCAGTTGCCACGCCGCCCAGGGCGTTGATCATGGATGCAAAGACCACAAAGCCCAGAGAGGTGCCGAAGCGCTGGAACATATTGGGAACGGCGATGCGAACGCAGGGCCGCAGAATGCTTTTGTCGGGCCGCAGGGACATACCCTTGGGCGAAATTTTCGGATGTCTCCAGAGGGCAGCGGCCATCACGACTCCGCCGACCACATAGGAGAATGCACTGGCTGCCGCAGCGCCCGTTACGCCCCAGCCTGCGCCCCACATGGGCAGGTTCAGGGAGAAAATGTGCAGGGTGCGCTTTGGGTAAATCAGCAGAAAGTTGCCCACCATGTTCACCAGGTTTACCGCAATCCCCACCCGCATGGGGGTTTTGGTATCGCCCACGGAGCGCAGAACCGTGCCGAACACGATGCTGGCCGCCCGAAACAGCATGGGAGAATAGACGATCAGAAAATACCGGCCCGCGTCTTCCCGGATGGCCGGGTCCACGTTCATCCAGACCGGAACGTAGGGGCTTAAAAGTACCGCAGCGGCGGTAAATACGATGCCTAAAATTACGGTGACGGAAACCGCCTGGGCGGAAGCTCTGCGCGCCCGCTCCGCGTCTCCTGCGCCGAAGGCCTGAGAAATGTAGGCCAGAAAACCGATGCCCACCGCATTGATGGTGCCCAGAACCAGCCAGCCCACGGTACCGGTGGCGCCGACGGCGGCGGGGGCATGGGTGCCCAAAGACCCCACCATGGCGGTGTCGATGTACTGCACCGCAGTCTGCATAAGCTGCTCCAGCATGGTGGGCCAGGCCAGAGCAAATATAACGCCGAACATGGCTTTGTCGAAACGCTTTCCGCGCATAAAAATCCTTCTTTCCGTGCAGAACGGGTTATTTTGCAGCCGCCATTCCAAAGGCGCAGCCGCCTTTTTATTGTATCACAACGGCCGCTGCTTTGGGCGTGGGATTTTGCCCGGACCCGGGGTACTGCAGCCGTCCGGCGGCGTGCATCGCAAGTTTTTGCCCGGAATCTGTAAGAATATAAAAATGAAATGTTTCGGATTCGGGGTTTTATGATATGATAATATTCAGTAATTAGCGTATTTATGAAAGTAGGAGGATATTATGTCGAGCTTTAAGGACATTGACAACCTGATGCAGAAATACATCACGATGGACCCCACCGGCGTGGCGGTTTCCATTGCGCACAAGGGTGAAGTTATCTATGAAAACTATTACGGTTACTCCGATTTTGAGAAGACCAAGCCGGTCACCAAGGATACCATGTACCGTGTGTACTCCATGACCAAGCCGGTTTCTGCACTCTGCGGCATGATTGCCTATGAACGGGGTGTCTTCCTGATGGACGACCCGGTTTCCGAATACCTTCCCGAATATAAAAATATGAAAGTCCGCGTCAAAAAGGACGACGGAACCTGGGACGTGGAAGACTGCAAGCAGCCCATTCTGATGAAGCACCTCTTTAACATGGCCGTTGGTTTCCTCTCCCGGGACGACAGCCCCACAACCATTGAAATGAAGCGGATTCACGATGAACTGGGCGGACAGAAGTTCTGCGGAAAATATGACCATCTGACCGAAATGAGAGCACTGGCACAGGTTCCCATGACCTTTGAACCGGGTACCCACTGGCAGTACGGCTACGGCCTGGATATTATGGCTGCCGTGGTGGAAGCAACCAGCGGACAGACCCTGGGCGAATTCATGCAGGAAAACATTTTCGACCCGCTGGATATGAAGGATACCGGATATTTCTTCAAGAATGACTGGGAATCCCGCCTGATGGACGCTGTCAGCACCGACAAGGACGGCAACAAGATTAAGAAGGAAATCACCATCGACGGGCCGATCAATATCTGCCATCAGCCCAACCAGATTTACACCAGTGCACAGACCGGACTGCTGAGCACCCTGGGCGATTATCAGAAGTTTACCAGCATGCTGGCCTGCGGCGGAACCCTGAACGGCGTAAAAATCGTGGGCCGCAAGACCATCGATATGATGCGTCAGAATCTGCTGAACGATACCCAGATGAAGGAATTTACCAACCCGAACCTGCAGGGTTACGGCTACGGCTACGGTGTGCGTACACTGCTCGATCCGAAGGCGGCGCATACCAACAGCTCCGTGGGCGAATTCGGCTGGTCCGGCGCTGCCGGCACCTGGATGGCCGCAGACCCGTCGGAAGAATTCTCCATCGTGTTCATGCAGCAGGTAATGCCCATTATGCAGACCCAGGAACGTTACTATCAGCACAGATTAAAGGCTGCGGCATACGGCCTTCTGTAAAAAACAGATTGCGCAGCTGCGGAAAAACGGCAGGAATATCCGATGGGATATTCCTGCCGTTGCATTTATTGGCCGGAATAGGTTAAACTATTGGTAAAATCATTCACAGCTTGATGGAACTGGTGGATGCACACATTCGGGCCAATAAAAAGAGGAATGGCAGGGCGGCGACATTGTGGTATTTAAGGGTCATATCGGTATTGTGTCGGATCGGCGGAACGAAAACGGTGTACCGTATCTGATTCACCACGCAAATCCGTACCAGGGGAATTACGAAGAAGACGTGCTGGAAAAATACGAAATTCTGGGTCATTACAGAATCTCGTAACGAGAATCAAGGATGCGAAGGAGCATCCGGGAGAATATTATGAAAATCAAAACCAAGCATTTTACATTGGATGACGGATTGCAGCTTACCCTTCGGGCGCCGAAAATCAAGGACGCCCGGGCACTGCTGGACTATTTGTACAACTGCAGCATCGAAAGCGATTTTGTTCTGGCGTCTCCGGAGAGCGTTCAAAAGCGCACAGTCAAAGACGAGGAAGCCTGGGTGCGCAGCTTTAACGAAAGCCCGGATTCCGCCCTGTTTCTGGTGGAAATCGACGGAAAAATCGCGGGCCTGTCCGAGGTGAACCGCAGCAGCGGACCGAAAATTCATCATCGGGGAAACATCGGTATCAGCATTCGCAAGGAGTTCTGGAACCGGGGCATCGGTCATATTCTGTTTGACGAAATGATTGCCTTTGCGGCCGAGACCGACTGCGTGCAGCTGGAACTGGGGGTATTGGACAACAATCCCCGGGCCCGGCATCTGTACGAAAAGAAAGGCTTTATCTACTGCGGAAGGATTCCGAAGGCGGTGCGTCAGCGGGACGGCAGCTTTGCGGACGAGCTGATGATGGTAAGAATTGTGAAATCAGGGGATAGGATATAATTTGAGAAACGGGATACGGAGATGAAAAAGAAAGCAATTATTCTGATTCTTCTGGCCGCGGTTCTGGCGGCAGCATTGGGGGTGAGCGGTATGCTGGCAAGAAAATATACCATTGGGAAAAATCCGACGAAAGATCAGATCGAAAGGGTGCTGGTGACGTCTTCCGGCATGAGCAGCGATAAGATCTGGTCGTATCGCGTGTACAAAGAGAACGGCAAGTATTTTGCGCATTTGGAGCAGCTTCCAGGTCAGACCGGCGGCTCCGACGGTGAAATCTATGAGATTACCAAGTCCCAGTGGAACGGACTGCTGCGCAAAATAGACGGCTGCATATACAAAAAGGAAAGAAAGCCCCTGGTCAAGGTGCAGGACGGAAATTCCCGGAGCATTGCAATCGGCTGGCCCAAAGAGCCGAAGAGCAGCTATTCGCTGGATGTTTCCGCGGCGCAGTTTGCGGAGATTTCGGACTATATTTATAACTGCGCGGCAGGCACGGACCCCCGCAGCGAAGACTTTCTCGTGGCCGTGGAATACGGCTTTTCCGGTGACAGTCTGGGCTCTTTTGCAAGCACCAGGCTCTGCATGGAGGATGGCAGCTGGGTGATTATCAGGGAGTCTGCGGAAAGTCACGCCCATCCCACCCAGACCGAGAAAAAGCCGGCGGATCCGGCGCTGATGCAAAGCATCCGGACGCTTTTAAAAACCTACGACTGGCAGTCCATGTCCGATCTGCCCCAATCGGAGGTATTTGCCCTGGATGCGGCAACTTCCCATATGAGCTTTAGCTTTGAGCCTTACAGCATTTGGGGCATTCGCAGTACCCAGGAGCTGACCCCCGAGGCCACGGAGCTGTGGAACCGGATCGAGGCCATGATCGACAGCGATTTTGAAGGCACAGGCGAGAAAAATCAGATGCTGGTGGACTACTACGAAGCACCCCAGGCCGTGGTTGGGTCCGCATGGCACACGGAGCTGGTTTTGTACCGCTGCCCGGACGGGTCATTGATTGTAAAAGAGTATTATGCGGCGTCGGAGGATGCCGAAGAAAGCTGCGGTACTTACCCTGTTCCCGCTTCCGTTTGGGAGGAGTGCATGGCGGTGCTGGAGAAATACAAGGTGCAGAACTGGCAGGACCTGAAAAACTGCGAGGTGCTGGACGGCAAACTGTACGCCTGCCGCTATCTGGATGCGGACGGACGGTACAGCCGGGTCAGCTCCGAGCGGATGTCTTCGGAGGGCGAAAAGGCCTTCCGGGAACTGAAGCAGGTGCTTTCTGCCTATCTTACGGAGAGGGACGGACAATGAAAAAATTCTTTAAATTTCTGCGCAGGCTTCTCTGCGGCATTCTGGCTGCGGTGCTTTTGGTTTTGGCAGTTCTTTATGTCTGCGGCACCAGCCGCCAGAAGTTTACCGGTGCGGAAGAGGATCTTTCCACCTGGATGAGCATGATCATGGACGAAACGCCGCTGAACAAAATTGCCATTCCCGGCAGCCACGACGCGGGAACCGCCGGCGTTCTCTGGCCCGGCGAGACCCAGACCTACACCATCGCGGAGCAGCTGGCCTGCGGCGTCCGATACTTCGACATCCGGGTGAATAACAAGAACGGCCAGCTGGTGATTTTCCACGATATTCTGAACGGGGTGCCCTTTGCGGGCGTGCTGTCCGACATCAAAGACTTTATTTCGTCTCATCCGGGCGAAACTCTGCTGCTGGATTTCCAGCATTTTAAGGGCGACAGTCAGCCGCTGGTTCTGCAGCTTCTGCTTTCCGAGCTGGGCGAAAACGGTCTGCTGGTAAAGAACGACACCGGCCTTTCCGACCTGCAGTTTATCCGCAGTCTGACCCTGGGCGACGTGCGGGGCAAGTGCATCGTGTTCTGGGGCGACCGCAGCGCAGACACTTCCGAGTATCTGTTCCTGCGCAACGACGACGAATGCACCCAGAGCGGCATGTGCCTGGATTCTTACTACATCGGCAAGCTTCACAAGGCGGGCAGCACCGCACTGATCGAGGAGGCTTACCCGGTTTACTTTGCCAAGCTGGCGGAGCGTCAGGCGGCGGGCGAAGACGGCATCTTTGTACTGCAGGCCCAGCTGACCGACGGCAAAGTGGTGTTCGGCCCCTGGAGCCTGGAAAAGAAGCACGATTCCGTGATTTCTCCGTATATCCGCGGCCTTGCGGAGGGCGAAAATCTGGAGAGCATTAACGTAATTCTGCGGGACTTTATTACGCCGGAAAAGTGCCGGGACATTATTAATCTGAACTATCCGAAGAACATTGTTCGCGCAAGACTGTAGCTGCGCAAGGGCGGATGCGGTCTGCGAAATAGAAACGATAGAAAAAGAGGGGATTTATGGGACAAAAGAGAATTACATCACCGTTTAACGCGTCGGAAATAATGTACGTGGTTACCAAAGACGGCAAGCTGTGGAGCCTGGACAAGAACGGCAAAAGAGTTTGCATCAACGGCGAGGGCGGTCCGCTGCCTTCCTGCGATGTGCTGCTGGATATGGCCAAAGCCGGAGACGAATTGAATTCTCCCGGCGGGGCGTATTTCGAAACCACCAAGGAGATTCTGACCAATTATCGCTTTTATGCCTTTACGTACCGGGTTCGGGCGGAACTGAAGGAAGGTATCGGCGAACGGATGCAGAGCAGTTCCGATTTCAGCCAGCCGTTAAAGCTGACTGCCCGGGACGAGGACGATATCAAGGACTTTATTTCTTTGTATGCGGACATTAAGGGCGTGCCGGACCAGCTGCAGCGCTTTGCTTCCAAAAGCGAAAATCTGGTACTTTCTTCTTCGATCATCGAAATCGTGGGGAATATCATCGATATTTTTATGGAATCCAATAACGACGAACTGCAGCAGGCAGGAGAACTTCTGTACGACCGCTATGTTTCACCGGAATACGAAAACGAAAAGCCGGTGTTTTTCGAGAAAATTTCTACCTTCCCCCACGCCACGTACAGCCGGAAACTGAACGCCGCCATCACCTGTCTTTCCCGTCAACTGTTCGGTATTTTCCCGGATGACAGCACCCTTTTACAGTTCAAATGGGAGGAAAAAGAATAAAAAATATTTTTATCAAAAATATAAGAACTGCTTATAAGCGTTGAAATATCAAAGCGTAAGCGCGTTTTGATTGTTTTAAAAATGATATTGACATGGACAATCGCCCTGCGCTATAATGTAAAAAACAAAAAGTGTAAGCAAAATTGTTTTTGGGGGCTGATTCATCGAAACGGATGATCAAAAGGGGGATTGTTATGAAAAATTTAAAAAAGGGTATCGCAGCAGCGCTGATTCTGGCGCTGCTTTTTTCTTGCTTCAGCTGCGGGCGGAAAACAAAGCGTTTGGAGAAGGAAGTTCGAGCTTCCGCAGAGGCATTTGCGGAAGCCACAAGCTATGGGGATGCAGAGGCACTGTATTCCATGAGCAGAAAGGGGTCCGGGTTTCAGCAGTGGATCTTATCAACGGAAAAACTGATGGATATTCCGGAAGACTATTTCATTTTGGATTTATTCAAACCGAACGTCACAGCGTATAAAATTCAAAAAATATCTGTCAACGGGCTTAAAGCGGAAGTAAGAATCGAATTCACGCACAGCGATCGCGCGGCGCTGATCAGAGACGGGATGGGTGCTTTTGAGAGCTTGCTGCCGTATTATATGCTGGAGGAAGAAACAGCTTTAGAAGAATCTATAAAGAATTCGAAAGAAAAAAGCATGACCACTGTTCTAAACTGCAAGTTTTGCAAGGTCGGCAGAACGTGGCAGATAGAGGAAGCGCCGGAAAACTATGAGGTGGTGTTATTTTCGAATTGTATTCAGGGAATAAGCGAATATAGGGAGAAAAACAGCGGAGATCTGGCAGAAAAATATAAAAAGTGGATAGACGGAGAATAACGTGGAAACGTTCTTGACATAGCCGTTCGGCTATCTTATTATAAAAGTAATGAAAAAATAGCCGTTCGGCTATAATTCGAGCGCTGTAATAGATTTATAGCCGTTCGACTATGAAAGGATGCAAAATGAAAATTACTTCCTCTGAAGAATTCGGAATGATGATTCGAAACAGAAGAAAACAGCTGGGATATACGCAGGCTTTTCTGGCGGAATATTCGGGCATCAGCGCCAGTTTTTTGTCAAATCTGGAAAATGGCAAAGAAACCGCAGAAATCGGAAAAGCGCTCTTTATCTGCCAGCTTCTCGGAATCGATCTGGAAATGAATTTAAGAGGAGAATAATAAATGAGACAGCTTTTTGTATATACAGAAATCAAAGGAAAGCAGGTTTTTACCGGAGTTATTCAGGAAACGCATCCCGGCGTGGGAGAGTTTTCGTATGCAGAGGAATATATCGACGGTAACTATCCCTCCATTTCCATCGGTCTTCCGGTGAGCAAAAAGTCATTTTCCGCACAGGAAACAAAGAATTTCTTTGAAGGACTTCTTCCGGAAGGATTTGCCAGAAAAACCGTTTCCGATTGGGTTCACGCGGATGCAGAGGATTATTTAACGATTCTTGAGGCACTCGGCGCAGAGTGTCTCGGTGCAATCAGAATCTCCGGTCAACGCGAAGCGGCAGTGGGAAGATATGAACTGCTGTCAATGGACGAGGTGAAGGCACTTGCAAAAGAAGGTATTTCGAAATCAACGGAATTAATTACCGAGGCACACCTCTCTTTAACCGGAGCCTCCGGAAAAGTCGGATTGTATTACGATTCGGCGCAGGATTTGTGGTATAAGCCCATAGGTCTTGCTCCCAGTACACACATCGTAAAACAAAGTCATGTGCGGCTTTCCAATATCGTTGTAAATGAACAAATCTGCCTTCTGGCAGCGGCAAAACTGGGTATAGAGACGCCGGAAAGCTTTATCGTAAATACGGGCGGCATGGAAGATGGTGACATCCTGTTTGCGACAAAACGGTATGACCGGCTGATTAACGACGAATCGAATGTCATCGGGACCATCAGAAGTCCGCTCCGCCTGCATCAGGAGGATTTCGCGCAGGCGCTGGGCATTCCGGCTTCGGCTAAGTACGAAACGGATGCAGATCATTACCTGAAAAAGATCTTCAGTTTGCTTCGCAGTTATTCAGCAAATCCGATTGAAGATCAGCAGAAGCTTTGGAACATATTGATTTATGACTTTCTTGTGGGCAACACAGATAATCACATTAAGAACCTTTCGCTGCTTCGTTCCGAAGATTTGAAAAGCATTCGGCTTGCCCCGGCGTATGATATTGTAAGTACTGCGATATATCCGGGAAGCAGTCGGAATATGGCGATTCAAATCGGCGGAGAAAGACGCTTAGATTATATGAACGAAAGCCATTTTGCGGAGGCGGTTCAGGAGATTGGATTCGGCAAGAAAATGGCGATGTCCTGTTTTCGTAAACTTGCCGACGGCTTCGAAGAAGCAATACAAGAGTCTTGCCTGGAACTTTCCGACTTGGGATTTAAGTCTGCATTTTCGATAGGCGAACAAATTTTAAGAACGGGCGGCTTTAAGAATCTGTAAAAGAGTACCGCCGGTGAGAAATGAAATTGCAGGACGAGTTATTGGACTAAGGGGTTTGATTATCCGTGCAAGAATAATATATAATAGGTCTGCAAGGCTAGCTTTCTCCTTAAGAAGAAAAGCACAATTGGGATTTAGGGATACTGCATATGAAACAGACATTGAAAAAACTACTTATTATGCTTATGGTTTTATCCATGGCACTCATGCCGGGCTGCAGACACAAAGACGGTCCGGATCCAAAAGAAGAAATCCAGGCAGTTTTAGAAGACTTTGCCGAAGCCGCAAAGAATGGGGACTTTGCGAAACTGGTTGAACTGGCAGGACAGGATACTGCATCCATCGATGCACTCTTTGAGGGTTTGCCTTTCGCAGCCAAAGATTACTTCGCTGTTTTGGGAAAGGCCATAAAGTCCTACGAAATCGGAGAGATTCAGACCGAAGGAAGAGAAGCCGAAGCTGTTGTAACCTTCTCTTTCGACAGCAGCGGTACGGCTGTAAAAGAGGCCTTCGATGTCTTTATGCAGGCGCTTACTTATGTCCCGGATTCCGAAGAATATCACCAGAGAGAATCCGCAGAGTTCGATGCAGAAAAACCTGAAACGTACGCTGCATATCTTGCAGATCTAAATACCAAGTTGCTGGAGAGCACGCAGGCAGAAAGCCAGAGTATTCCGGTGACCTGCCGTCTTCAGGAAGGAGACAACGGCGGCTGGTATCTTACCGGCATGCCGGAAGGTTTTGAAGTCGTTCTTACCGGGAACACAGTTTCCGAAATAAAAGCGTTTAAAGAAAAATATGCCGCCTGGAAAGAAGATCATTTTCAGGAGCACAAAGGGGAGGATCCGGAGAATCCGGACAACCCCGAAAATCCTGATAACCCGGGAATAGAAGACCCGCAGAATCCCGGCGGGAATGAATCCGGTGAAGGCTCCGGCAGCGGGTCCGGTTCAGGAAGCGGTTCCGGAAGCGGCTCAGGTTCTGGCAGCGGGGATAAACCGCATAAGCACAGCTACACTTCTAAAGTAACAAAAGAGCCGACCTGCACCAAGGAAGGCGTAAGAACGTACACTTGCAGCTGCGGGGACAGTTACACCGAGCCGATTGCAAAGACACCGCACAAGTTCGTTGATAAGTTGGTTAAGCCCACCAAGACCGAAAAGGGCTACACCCAGCACACCTGCAGCGTATGCGGATACAGTTATAAAGATAACTATACAGATCCTATCGGCGGAGGGGACACCCCAACACCGCCTCCGGTGCACACCCACGAATGGGAAGCGGTTTATGAAACCATTCATCACAATGAAGAAGGGCACTACGAACGCAGGTGCGTGGAAGAGGCCTGGGACGAGCCGGTGTATGAAGAGAAAGTGGTTTGTAAGGTCTGCGGGAAGTATTTTGACACTGTTCATGAAGTGGTTATTCACATTCAAGATCCAAATATTCACGATGGCGAGGGATCTTATACGGTAAAAGATGTCATAACTGGCTACATTCACCACGACGCAGTTTACAAAGACGTCTGGGTAGTAGATAAGCCAGCCTGGGACGAAAAGAAGCTTACAGGTTACAAATGCAAGACCTGCGGAGCAACGAAAGGTCCCAATGCAGCAGTACTTCCGGAAGATAAGAAAAAACGAAGTAAAAAATAACGAATCGGCGAGAAATCGCCGATTTTTTACATAAAGAAAAGAAGATAGTGTTTAATTTTTAGCCCTATATCGTGTATACTAAACGATATAGGGTATTTTTAAGGGGAAAAGAGATGAATAAAGTGAAAAAGTCTTTAGAGCGGCTGACGTCGCTTCTTCTTGCAATTGTTATTGTTGCATCCGGGTTTGTATTCCCGGAAAAGTCTTATGCGGACTATGCCGAGTCCGGTTATGAGTATCTGCTGGATGGAGACGGAGACGTACTCGTAAAACTTCCGAACCTCATCGGTTCCAACGCAGGTGTTTCAAAAGTCGACCTGATGAACGGATGGCATATCGCAGCATCGGAAGGAAATCTTTACTGTTTTGTAGTATCAAAGAACGGCTCTTACACCGGGCAAATCGGATACTGCATCGCGCCGGGCGTGCAGATTCCCGCCCAAAACGCCTACAAAGTAAAAAGTGCAGAATATGTTGCGCAGGTTGCGGCTCAGAATCCTTTGCTTTCTGAGGCGCAGCTTTCTTATTTAATGTCTCTGGTTCTTGGTTACGGTTATAACGGAAAGTTCGATCGTGACATGCAGAACAACAAGGCATACTACGAGATGTTCGGAAAGATCTGGGCAACCCAGGTTTTGGTATGGGAAGTTGTAGTAGGGGAAAGAGATGCAAGCTTTGGCTATGTTGCTCCAACAGGAGGCAAGGGCGCCTGTAAGGACTGCATTAAATCCACGAATCCAATTTATTCCTACTTTACAGCAAGCTACAAGGAGATTGAACAGGAAGTAAAGAACACCTTCCTGAATCCTTCCTTTGCAACTGAATCGGAGAGTAAAACCAGCGCGAATACATACAAGCTTGGCTATGCGAACGGAAAATACACGCTGACCCTTACAGATAACAACGGTGTTCTGGGTAAGTACACCGCCGTAACAAACAATGCTGACGTTACTGCAAGCATCAATGGAAATACTCTGACCCTTACCAGCGATAAGCCGGTAACAACAGACGTAAAGGTAACGTTCACAAGAGCAATCAGTCATAAAAGCTTTGTTATTTTGGGCAAGAACGGACAGGACTTTACTACCGTAAAAGCAAACGGAAGCGGAGCATGGCAGTCAGTTATGGTTCCGATTTCCGGAGAAGCACAGAAGAATGCATATATTTACCTTGAGCAGAGCCAGGGCGAAGTGCTGCTTACAAAAGTGTCTGCAAATCCTGACTGCACGGGGAACAATCCAAATTACTCCCTTGCGGGAGCCGTTTACGGAGTGTATTCCTCCGGAAATGTTCAGAGAAAAACTGTTGACACAAATACTCTGGTGGGAAAGATTACTACGGATGAAAACGGTAAAGGGAACTTGCTTACCGGTCTTTCCGCAGGAACCACCTATTATGTAAAGGAAATCAGTCCAAGCAAAGGTTATCTGTTGGATGAAAATGTCTACGCAGTAACTCCGGAAGGAACCGGCGCAAAAGCTGCAGTAGTCACTTCTGTTGAAAAGCCGGTCAACGACCCTATCTCTATTAGAATAAGCAAAGAATCATCTGATGAAATCGAAAACGAAGCATCTCTTGCGGGTACACAATTTACCATTAAATATTATGCGGTAGATGTGAGTAAAGCATATACTGCAGACCAACTTGCAGCGATGCGTGCTACGAGGACTTGGGTAATTGAAGCCTTCGCGCAGCAATACTCATCTTCTGTTATGTATATTGCAAGCCTTGAAGCGGAATGTTTGGTCGAAGGAAGTGATGCGTTGTTTTATTCGGAAACGGGTAATGCCACCCTTCCAGTAGGCTACTTCACCATTCAAGAAACGAAGGCTGCTCCGGGATACATTAAAGACTCCGGAACCATCAAAGTCGGCGGCCAGGTAGTGGCTAACGGCGGCGAGGCAATCGTTGGCTGGGTCGATGAAAATGGTGAGATTAACCCCATCAGCCTTAAGGTATCTAACGAATACTACGCAAGCAACGCACCCATTATGGGAGGCTTTACCGTAGCAAAATACGATGGAAAGACCGAAAAGAAAATCGAGTCTGAAGAACTTGTTACCTTTGAGTTATATAACACCAACGACTACAGCGTAAAGGTTGGCGAAACCGAGGTCGCTGCAGGAGAAAAGGTTGGAACTTACTCCTTTAAGGCAAACGAAAGCTACTCCTCCGGCGTAGTTCTTCCTTACGGAAGCTATAAACTGGTTGAAACGGCAGCTCCGAAAGGATATCTCCTTTCCGGAAGAACGGAGATCAAATTCAGCATCACAGAAAACAACCAGGTGGTAGATTTGACCGGATTTGATAAGGCCTTCGTTGACTACCCGGATGAAGGAAACGTAATCGTCAAAAAAGACGCAGAAGACGGCGTAATCGAAGGCATCAAGTTTACCCTGGAGGGCACCAGCAAGTACGGAGAAAAGATTTCCCTTACTGCCGTAACAAACGCACAGGGCATTGCAGAATTTAAGAACGTACCGGCATCTGATGATAAGGGTTATACCGTATCTGAAGTAGATGCTCCGTACAGATATATCGTTACTGCTTCCCAGAATGTAAAAGTTACGTCCGGAAGCTCTGAAACACTTACTTTTACCAATAACCTGAAGAAGGGCAAAATCGAAATTTATAAGACCGGTGATATCTTCTCTGCAGTAGAAGAAACCGAAGGCGGATACAGATTTGTCTACAAGAACACCTATCTTGCCGGCGCAGTCTTTGAGATCCGTGCAGCAGAAGATGTAGTGCTTGCAGACGGAACCAAGGTTTACGCAAAAGGCGACCTGGTAGAAACCATTACGACGACAAACACAGGTAAGAGCACATCCAAAGACCTTTACTTCGGAAAATATATCGTAAAAGAAGTAAGAGCCCCGAAGGGATACGTTCTGGATGAAAAGACATATGAAATCACTTTAGAGCCGACCGCTGATAATTTTACTATAGAGACAGTCAGCGTAAACAACGTAAGAAACAAGGTCAAGATTTCTCTTACAAAGCAGCTGGAAGAAGATGACGTTTTCGGAATCGGAAAGAACGGTGAACTTGCCAATGTCAAGTTTGGACTCTTTGCAACAGAAGACATCGCAGCAACCGATGGCAGCAAAGTCGCAAAAGATGCTCTGATCGAAGAAATCGGTGTAAATGCTGACGGCACTGCAAGCTTTGCAGCTGATCTTCCCTGCGGTACTTATTACGTAAAAGAGACCGCTACAGATCCGCACTACATTCTCTCAAGTAAAACATACGAAGTTGCTTTCAGCGGAAATTCTACTACTGAAACCGTAGAGTTCTTCCTGAATAACGGTGAACCCATCGTAAACGAGCTGATTCGCGGATCCGTAAAGGGCCTTAAGAAAGATGACAGCGGCAACGTTCTTGCCGGTGCAGAGTTCGGCCTCTTTGAAGAAGAATCTGAAGATCCGATTCTTACTTCAGCTTCCGATGAAAACGGTGTGTTTGAATTTAAGGACCTGCCTTACGGAAGTTATACAGTAAAAGAAACCAAGAGCCCAGAAGGGTATCTCCTGGATACCAAGGAATACGAAATTGAAATCGGGGAAGACGAAGTTCTGGTAAATATCGAAATCGTAAATACTCTAATCCGCGGAAATATCGTCGGAACCAAGAAGGGTGACGATGGGAAGCTCCTGGAAGGTGTTCAGATCGGACTCTTCCGGAACGGAGAACTTCTCACAAGCACGGTAACCGATAAAGACGGAATCTTCCGTTTTGAGAACATTCCTTACGGAGAATATGAAGTAAAGGAAATCAAGGCAATCGAAGGATATCTTATCTCCGAGAAGTCCTATCCTGCAGTCATCAGCGAAAACAAACAGGTCATCTTGATTGAAATCGTAGATACGCTCATCAGGGCCGATCTGAAACTGGTAAAGGTAGATTTAGAAGATACCAGCATTCAGCTTTCCGGTGCAATCTTTGATGTGTTCAAAGATGTAAACAAGGACGGCAAGATTGACCCGGAAGATCCGTACGTCGGTACGATGCAGGAAGAAGAGGAAGGCGTTTACTTCTTAAGAAGCCTTCCTTACGGCGAGTATCTTGTAAGAGAAACAAAGGCGCCGAAGCATTTTAAGGCAGACGAAAATATCTATAAAGCCTCTGTAAAAGAGCACGGCGCAACAATTGTCATTGCAAATACCCAGAATGGTCTGTTTGTAAACGCACATGACTACGGCAGAGTAGAGTTCTTTGCGCCGATTGTAGATACAAGCTTCGGCAAGGGTGCAGCGGTATCCCCGCTTACCGGAGAAAACATTGCTCTTTACCTCATTCTGGCAGCATCTCTTCTTGGTCTTGCCTTTGCTCTTGTAAAGACAAAGAAGAAAGGCGTGATCACAGCTCTTAGCATTCTTCTTATGGCAGGATGCATCGGCGTTATCGGTGCGGAAAAGGTTTACGCAGCAGAAGAACCGCAGACTATTGAAGTAACCGTAGAAAGCTACGATAAGGAAGATGTGGAGGCCGTCAAGGCAAAGCTTGCTGAGATGGGCTATAAAGACATCGACATTCAGGATATTAAGTTCGAAGTGGTAAGCACGCTTACCGGCGAGAAGAAAGTGGTCATTGTAAGGGGTCTTGCCTCCAAGGAAGACGCTAAGAAGTATCTTACAAACGATGACGGCCTTACCGCAGATTTTGACGAGATTATCTTCACCGAAAAGTACCGCACGCCGGCATCCGGATATTACGATACCGCGGCAGATGCAGAAGTTCCCAAGACAAGAACCGTAAAGATTACCCAGAATGGTGAAACTTTTGAAGTCATTTTAAAGCTCATCTCTTCTGAAGACATGGAAAAAGAAGAGGAAAGAGAAGCTGTCTTTACCGCAAAATTCTATGATGACTTTAATGAGTTCAAGCTGGGAGACAGAGTGATTAAGGTAACGGATGAAAGTCCCTGCTTTGAAGGTTTTGAAACCGCAATCCTGGAAATCCTGGGACTCGACCCTGAAACGACAACCATTTCCGGCGGCAGTTGGGGCGAAATCGTAACGGAAGGCGGCGAAAGCTACCGCACGGCGGTTTACACCGGAACCCAGAAGGTAACCATTCCCTTTGTCCGCTCCTATTACGAGGAAGATGCAGACAATCCGGACAGACCCCATCCATCCACCTTTGATGCAGAAATCACTTACACCAACGGTGTGGAAGAAGGAAAAGAAAAATACACTTTAAAGGGTACGGTTACCTACATCAATAATCCCGGAACCGGTACCGGAGCCCAGAAAAATGCAGCCAGCGAAGGCTTCTTTACCGGCAAACGGGTCATTCTGCTTGTGTGCATTCTGGCATTGCTGGGTATTTTCTTTGACCTGAAAAAGAAAAACGAAAAGCAATAGTTTTTTTGACAGCGGCTTTCGGGATGGGGTAAAATCAAAGCGGAGGAACACATATGGCAGACTTAACAGTTAACGATATTCTGGCTGCGGCCGGCCTGTCCCCGGAGGACCCGAGACTGGAGCTGGGCGAGATCTATTTCATTCTGCAGGACAAACGAATGACATATACGGTGCAGATTCTCGGAAACGTTCTGTTCGTAAATGCGCGCAGACCGCTGACGAAAGCGCCGAACTATCAATTGCTGAATACACTGAATAATCACATCAACCTGGGAACCCATAAGATTGCCGGGAATACCTATTCCTTTGAATTCGTGACCCGGATCGACGGTTTGACCGGGGATTCCGGCGAGCTGCGCATTTATATCGAATACATCCGGCGTCAGGTGTCCCAGGGTTTTGAAATTATGAACACGACCAGTGAGAAGAAAAGAAGCCTGCTGCTGGAAGCGCACGCGCATAACCGGGACGCAGAGCAGCAGAATAAATAAAAGAAAGGGGCCGATATGGCAGATCAGGAGAAAGAGAAAAAAACAGGGGCAGCTTCGACGGAGGCTGAAACCGAAATTCTGACCTCTTCAGAGGGCACGGAGTTTATGCTGGGTCATCTGCTTTCCGGCGAAAAGATGGAAATCGGCAGACCGGTTCCGGAGCCGTCCGGAAAGAAA
>JAZUDB010000171.1:0-5298 GCA_045639385.1 Anaerovoracaceae bacterium
CAGGAAAACAAACTGCGGATTTCCGGCCTCGGGAAACTGTTCGACGACGTATTCATCTCCGAACAGATTGGCATTCCCAAGCCGGACAAGGCCTACTTCGACGCCTGCGCTGTCCGGGTTCCGGACTACGATCCGGCCCGCACCGTCATCATCGGCGACTCTCTGACCAGCGATATGACCGGGGGCAACAACGCGGGCATTGCCTGCATCTGGTTCAACCCAAAGGGACAGAAAAACCCCACGAATCTGCGCATCGACGCAGAGGTAAGAAGCCTTTCGGAGATTCCGGAAGTGCTGGAAAGACTGTAAATTTTAATCGCTGCACCATCGCCGCACCTCACAGGTGCAGTTATTTCAGCTTCTTTTTGCGCATTTGGTGCAGTTATTTCAATGTTTACATAAGATATACGCTTAAAACGCCCGCGAATTCCCGTATGACGACCGAAAAAACCAATCATAATGTCAGGATTGATGAAAACAGGCGTATTTGTCATTATTTTTCTCATTTTCAGCCGGATTTTGAAAAAATGGACAGCAAAATAGCGTCTTTTATCGGTCATAATGTCAGGAAAATCCATTTGAGAGAAAAGTGTCATTGAAAATGAGGGGATTTAATGACAAACGAGGGAAATATTAAGGTCATTGACATTATTGCTTTTTTATAAAGCCCGATACGGCAAAAGGCTGATAAAAAGGTCCTGCATTACCCTTTCTCCACAACATTTAGATTGACCCGTGCTCTCTGCGCAAGATTCTGCCCCCCAAAAAACCGTTTTTCCGCATCAAAAACCGGAAGCAAGATGAATCTGCTTCCGGTTTTTAATAACATTCTTTTAGTAGTTTTCGCTGTTGATTTCGAAGTATGCCTGCGGATGTGCGCAAACCGGGCAAACTTCCGGGGCCTTGGTTCCCACAACGATGTGACCGCAGTTGCGGCATTCCCAGACCTTTACCCCGCTCTTTGCGAAGACTTCCTGGGCTTCTACGTTGTGAAGCAGTGCGCGATAGCGTTCTTCGTGATGCTTTTCGATGGCTCCTACTGCGCGGAATTTTGCTGCCAGTTCGGGGAAGCCTTCCTTTTCCGCAGTATCGGCAAAACCTGCATACATGTCGGTCCATTCGTAGTTTTCACCGTCTGCTGCAGCAGCCAGATTTGCTGCGGTGTTGCCGATGCCCTGCAGTTCCTTGAACCACATCTTTGCGTGTTCCTTCTCGTTGTTGGCAGTCTTTTCGAAAAGGGCTGCAATCTGTTCATAACCCTCTTTCTTTGCCTGAGAAGCAAAATATGTATACTTATTTCTTGCCTGAGATTCTCCGGCAAAAGCGGCTTCCAGATTCTTTTCGGTCTGGGTGCCTGCATAGGGATTTGCCTTCGGGGCTTCTGCCGCTGCTTCCACCGGAACCAGGTCGCTGCCGGTTGCGCCGCAAACCGGGCATTCCGGTTCTACGCCGTCTTCCACTTCAAATACTTCGTCGCATAAAAGACACTTGTAAGTTTTCATTCTTATTTACCTCTTTCTTCTCTATCTATAAGCGGCGCGGAAAACGCCGGTTATATTGTTACGCAATAACTGCGTATTCATTATACATCAAAACATTCATTTCCAAAATGCCTTAATTTCCGGATTCAGTTCTTCCATCTGCTCCCGGGAAAACATTTCGAAGCCTTCGTAGGAAAAGCGCGGCACCGTAATGCAGGTAATCAGACTGCCGTCCGGCGCGTCTTCGGAAAGGCGGGACGCAAAAATTTCTCCCCGCTGCAGGAACAAAAAGGGCTGCGCATCCGCCGTCAGACCGCAGCGCATTTTGCGGATCCTGCCGTCCCGGACAGACCAGACTTCCAGCGGTGACCCCGCGTTAAAAACCCAGTATTCGTCGCAGTCGATGCGATGAAACTCCGTAATCTCGCCGGGGCTGACATAGTACAGAATGCTTCCGGATTCCGCCCGGCCGTCCTGCGTCCAGGGATAATGCTGTTCGATAAACACCCCGTTTTCCGGATGTTTATCCATGGTATATCTTGCAATAACTTCTTCTGCCCGCATAACTTCTCCTCTGCTCTTTTCTTTAATAAAAACCCCTTTTCCCGGATTTTCGTCCGACAAAAGGGGAATCGGTCTTTTTGATTTTTCGCTTACTCCAAAGTAAGGTTGGAAAGATCCTTTTCCGCCTGCGGTTCCACCGGGGCGTTGAAAATAGCATCAAAATCCTGCACCTTGGAAACCTCCCGCACTGCAGGTTCCGGTGCGTACAGATCTTCGGCGGGTGCTTCGTATACAGGGGCTGGCTGCGCCTTCTTCGGCAGTTCCATCTTTAAGGATCCTTCAAATGCAGAGCCCGGAGCGGACTGCAGCTTTGCGGTGGACAGATTTCCCTTCAGTTTTCCGGTTTCGGAAAGTACGGAGAGATCCTCCACAACTACGGTGCCTTCCACTTCGCCGTCTACGTAAAGACTCTCCACCTTTGCGTCTCCGTAGAGAGCGCCGGTGCTGTCGATATGCATGGGCTTGGTGGAAACGACGGTTCCTCTTATGGTTCCTTTTATTTCAAAGTCATCGCCGGTCTCGAAATTACCGATAAAGGTAACTCCTTCCGCGATAAATGTTCCTGCCGGCTTTACTTCTTTTTTCACTTCTGCAACTGGTTCTGCTTCGATTACCGGTTCCACTTTAACGATAATCTCTTCTTCCGCCGGTTCCGGCTTCTTTTTTCCGAACATGACTATTCCTTTCTACAATTTTTATAGGGTTATACGTATATAATATACAACAGAACCGTCCGAAACGCAAAGAAAAGTCTTATTTTATTTGCGGATGTGTTATAATGTGTTTTGCAAAATGAACTCAAACAGCGGAGATACAAAAATGGAAAAGAAAACATTTTATATTACCACCCCGATTTACTATCCCAGCGACAATCTTCACATCGGTCACACCTACTGCACCGTTATGGCAGACGCCATGGCGCGCTTTAAGCGCCTGCAGGGCTACGATGTGCGCTTCTTAACCGGGACAGACGAACCCGGTCAGAAGATCCAGACCAAGGCCCAGGAAAAGGGCGTTACCCCTCAGCAGTACGTGGACGATATCGTCGGCGGCATCAAGAAGCTGTGGGAAACCATGGAAATCAGTTACGACGACTTCATCCGCACCACGGATGAGCGGCATATAAAGCGCGTACAGGACATCTTTATGCGCATGTACAAAAAAGGCGACATTTACAAGGGCTCCTACGAGGGCTGGTACTGCGTACCCTGCGAAAGCTACTGGACCGAAAGTCAGCTGCTGGAAGGCGGACTCTGCCCGGACTGCGGACGTCCCGTTCAGAAGGCTTCCGAAGAAGCATACTTCTTTAAGCTTTCCAAATACGCACAGCCGGTGCGCGACCTGCTGGCCGCCGGAGAATTCCTGCAGCCGGAAAGCCGGGTCAACGAGATGCTGGGCTTTATCGACCAGGGTCTGGAAGATCTGTGCATTTCCAGAACTTCCTTCGACTGGGGCATTCAGGTTCCCATCGACGAAAAGCACGTAATCTACGTATGGCTGGACGCACTCACCAACTATATTACCGCTCTGGGCTATCCGGAGGTGGGTGACGGCGAACCCAACATTTACGAACGCTACTGGCCGGCGGACTTCCACCTGGTAGGCAAAGAAATCGTCCGCTTCCACTCCATCATCTGGCCGGCAATGCTCATGTCCATCGATGAACCGCTGCCCAAGCACGTACTGGGTCACGGCTGGCTGCTGATCGACGGCGGCAAGATGTCCAAATCCAAGGGCAACGTGGTGGATCCGGTGGTTCTGATCAACCGCTACGGCGTAGACGCCCTGAAGTACTTCCTGCTGAGAGAATACACCTTCGGACAGGACGGCGCCTTCACCAACGAAGTAATGCTCAACCGCATGAACTATGACCTGGCCAACGACCTGGGCAACCTGGTTTCCAGAAGCGTAGCCATGATCGAAAAATACTGCGGCGGCGTGGTTCCCGCAGCAAACCCGGCAGCAGCCGACGGTCCGGACGCGGAGCTCCGCAGCCTGGCACTGGCCTGCCACGAAAAGGTAGAAAAACACATGGACAAGTTCCAGTTCAACCTGGCACTGGAAGACATCTGGGAAGTTGTCCGCAGAACCAATAAATACATCGACGAAACCGCTCCCTGGGTTCTGGCAAAGAGCGAAGAATCCAAGGCCCGCCTGGACGAAGTTATGCACAATCTGGCCGAAGCCCTGCGCATCGTGTCCGTGCTGATCTTCCCCTTCATGCACACCACCTCCGCCAAGATCCGCCAGCAGATCGGCGTTTCCGGCGACCCGGTCTGGGAAGACGCACTGGTATTTGACGTACTGGCCGGACAGAAAGTCTGCAAGGGCGAAGCCATCTTCCCGCGCCTGGACGTAAAGAAGGAACTGGAAGAACTGGAAGCCATGAAGCAGGCCGCCATGGAAGCCGCTCAGGGCAAGAAGTATGAACCGGTAAAGGAAGACATCGAATTCGACGATTTCGACAAGATCGACCTGCGCGCCGGTGTGATTACCGCAGCGGAAAAGCACCCCAAGGCGGACAAGCTGCTGGTATTTACGGTGGACCTGGGCTTTGAAACCCGCACCATCGTTTCCGGCGTGGCACAGCACTTCAAGCCGGAAGAATGCATCGGTCAGCACGTGGTAGCAGTGGTCAACTTAAAGCCCAAGATGCTCCGCGGCGTGGAAAGCCGTGGCATGCTGCTCTTCGCGGAAGACGCGGACGGCAAGCTGAAGTTTGCCCAGACTGCCGCAGAAGCAGGCTGCACCATCGGCTAAATAATAACCGGACGAAGAATCCCGCACCGCAGGGTGCGGGATTTTGCAAAAATATGAGAAATCCATCCAAAAGAAAATTCAACCCCCATTCCGTACTGATCAAATTCTTCCTGGTCTTTCTGCTGTTCGGAAGCCTTCTGGGTCTGGTGGCAGTGGCCGTCCAAAACGACCTGGCCCAGTCCACCGCAGAAAAGCTGAACGCCGGCCAGTCCGTGGAAGAAGTGATTTTGAATACGAAAAATGCCGCGCTGAACTCTTCCCTGGCCATTGCGGTCATCATCCTCTACACCTTCGTGGCCCTGTTCCTCTTCGTGGTAAGATGGAACCGTTCCCTAAAGCGCATGGAGGGCTACCTGACCGAAATCGGCAGCGGAAACTTTCCCGCAGCACCGCTGAAAATCAGCGGCGGCGACGAAATGAGCGAGATGGCGGACGTAATCAATGAAATGAAGGATTCTCTGGTGGAAAGAGAGCGTCTGCGCAGCGAACTGGA
>JAZUDB010000172.1:0-2444 GCA_045639385.1 Anaerovoracaceae bacterium
CAGTACAACCACGCCAACGGCTCCAACCAGATTCAGTATCTGGCAGACATCATCGCCGGCGAAGACAGACTGGACAACACCCACAAATATGCCAACAACAAGAGTCATTCCGCACTGGCGGAAAGCACCGTTGCCATCAGCGTCACCGATGCATCCGGCAAGGAACTGCTGCGCAGAGACTTTACCGTAGGCGAAATCGAAGACGTGATCTACGGCGAAAACGTAAGTGCCCAGAACAAATCCCAGGCCAAGGTGAAGAACTCCTACGAAGCCGGCGGCAAGACCTCCGTCTACGAAGGCGTGGATCTGCAGTACTTCTTCATGAACGTACTGGGTCTGCCCGGCATGAACGGCACCGCCACCTTTACCGGCGCCGAGGGCGAAGTCACCGTCAGCCTGGAGCAGCTCTTTGCCTCCGGCTACAACACTCAGCTGAAGCGCAGCGGTCTGGTTTCCGTGCTGGCCTTTGCCAAGAACGGTTCTCCGCTGGTAGCAAATAAGGATGCAGCGGGCTACGAAGCATCCGTTGCCTTAAAGCCCTTCCTGGATTCCGATCCGAAGGAATACGAAGTGGACAATGCCGGCGGTCCTCTGACCGTACTGGTACCCAGCGCCTCCTCTTCGGAAAACACCGGTCTGGCAATCACCAACCTGAGCGGAATCAAAATCGAACTGATTCCGGATTCCTATGCCCACATCGCATCCGAATTCGCAAAATATCAGAGCAGCAAGATCCGCTTCTTCGGTCCCGGACTGGAAAAGGAACAGACCTTTACCGTAGGCGACCTGGAAGGCATGCAGACCACTGCAAAAACCCTGGACTACAGCATGCTGAACAAGTCCGGCACCCTGAGCGAAGAACGCTACAGAGGCGTATCCGTCTATGAACTCTTCAAGCGCATCGGAATCAACAACAACGCGGGAGACGTTACCGTTACCTGCGCAGACGGCAGCAGCGCCACCTATTCCCTGATGACCTTAAAGAAGAGCTTCGACAACTTCGTCAACGGCGACAAGGACAAGGTCTACGCCATGCTGGCCTACGGCAAGGGCGAAGTAGGCGGCGACAAGATGCAGGGCACCCCGCTCACCTCCGAAACCGGCGGACCGCTGATGCTGGTAGTTCCCCAGGAGAGCGCGGACAGCGTCAACAAGAGCCTGTGCCTGAAGAACGTGGTTTCCATTTATGTGGACGCCAACGAAGTGAACACCTGGTCCCACAGCATGAGCGACGTATTTGCGGAGTTCCTGGACCACAAATTCACTCTTACCTTTAAGAACGACGCCGGCGAGGTTTCCAAGGAATTCACCGTGGCAGAACTGGAAGCCATGGAAGAAATCATCGTCCGCGACACCTACACCGTACTGGATATCGGCGAATGCGAAGGCATTGATATCTGGAAGCTGATTACCAGAACCGCCGGCGAAGGCCTGGATCTTTCCAGCCCCATCGCCATTACCGCTTACGCCAACGACGGCTACAAGAACGACCTGCTGGCCAACTGCTATCTGACCGGTTTTGTGGATGGTATCGAAGGAAGCAAGCGCATTCTGCTGGCTTATGCCTGCAAGGGCTACCCGCTGGTAGATACCGAAGGCCATGAAGGCTACACCGGCATGGCAAAGAACTGCGACGGACCGCTGCGCGTGGTCGTGGAAGGCTTCCAGGGCGGATCCATCAAATATTGTGAAAAAATCGTCGTAACCTTACCGGGCAGTGACCCCATTGTCCTGAAATAAATATAATAAGGGCCCGCTCCGGACGGGGCGGGCCGGGCAAACATGAAAAAAGCGATATCCATACTGTTAATACTTACTATACTCCTTACCCTCTGTTCCTGCGGAGCCGGAAGCTCCGCTACGGAACACGGGACAGAAACCGTGATTGACGGCGCCGGCAGAGAGATTTACATTCCTCTCCATCCGGAAGAAGCCACCATTGCTTCCGTGTACGCAGTTTCCGTGCCCTTCTTCGTGGCACTGGGCATTACGGACCGGGTGCTGGCGGTCAACGCCAAAAGCGATTTCTGGTACACGGCAGACGCCAATCTGAAGGCTGCAGGTACCGTGGGCCGGGGCGTGGTAGACCTGGAAAAGCTGGCGAGCTATGGGCCCACCGCACTGGTACACCGCTCCAACGACCCGGACACCGTGGAATCCGTGGAACGTCTGGGCATTGACGCGGTCACCATTACCGTGGAAAACGTGGAGGATATCAAAACCACCCTCCGCATGCTGGGCAAGTATTTCGGCGCCGAGGACCGGGCAGAGACCGCCGTGGCATGGATCGAGTCCGAGTTCGCCTACGTGGCATCCATCGTGGAAACCATTCCGGAAAGCCAGCGCAAAACCGCGCTGCTCATGGGAGGCAATCTGGGCCGGGTAGCCGGAGACGACATGCTTCAGACCTGGATGATCCGGCAGGCCGGCGGCATTCCCGTGGT
>JAZUDB010000173.1:0-12867 GCA_045639385.1 Anaerovoracaceae bacterium
GCATCATATTCCAGTTCTGTGGATGTGGAAGGTGCACAATCGATAAAGTGTGCGCCGGCTTCTGTCTGAGCGATTGCACGCTGTTTGATCAGTTCAGCGTCACGATCAGCGATAGCCTGCTTAATGCTGGGGATAGCGCCATTGATTTTTTCGCCAATTACAATCATTTATAATTCCTCCTGTACAGATAGTAGTTATCATTGGCTGATAACCTACGCTGATATTATACCATAGCCTTTTGGGAAAAGGCAAGTTATTTTTTGTACGTTATTACAAATCGAAAAGGTCGATTTGTAGCTTTCTACAAATCATTCCGCGTGTCTGCGGACTTTCCACTTTCCGGAAAGCAGGAAAACCAAACCGATGAAGAACGGGATGCAGCCGGCAGCCGCGTCACCCAGCCAGAAGCCCTGGCAGCTCATATTCAGGGTAAATCCGAAGAAATAGGCCAGTCCGTAACGGCCGATAATACCGTCGATGATGGCAACGATCAGGTTCAGCTTGGAATTGCCGGAACCGTTGATTAAAGAGAAGCTGAAGGTTCTTCCCACGGTGCCCAGGCAGTTGATGAGGCAAGGCAGGGTCAGCAGATAAGCGGAGGCCAGTACTTCCGGGTCCGGGGTAAAGATGCCGTAAACCGCATCCGGGCAGAGCAGCAGTGCACCGCCGATGATCATGCCGATCACGCCGGAGCCCAGGGTGGCAAGGCCGAGAATCTTGTAAACTCTGTCGAATTTTCCTGCGCCGATGGCCTGTCCGCACATGGTGTTGCCCGCCATGGTGAAAGACTGTGCAACCACGTTCATGCAGACGCCGATCTTGTTGTATACGCCCATAAGTGCGGAGTAAATCACGCCCGCCGCATTGGTCCAGGCCAGAACCACCATCTTGGTAATCATGACCGCCGCGCTCTGGATGGCCATGGGAATGCCCAGAGAAACCAGAGATTTCAGAGATTTCTTTTCAATGATAAAGCTGCTGCGCTTAAAGTCGAAACCGAAGGAATCCTTATGCTTCACCAGGTAAACCAGCGAGCAGAGGAAGCTGACCGCCTGACCGATGACCGTAGCCAGTGCAGCACCGAACACGCTCATGTTCATGTATCTGACAAAGACAATATCCAGCACGATATTCAGAATGGATGCGATGCAGATGAATACGAAAGGCCGCTTGGAGTCGCCCATGCCTCTTAAAATGGCGCATACCAGGTTGTAGCCGTAGATAAAGGGCAGACCCACGATGCAGGTGATCATGTAGCTGCGGCAGAAGTCCCAGGCTTCCGCCGGGGTTTTGAGCACGCCCAGAATGGCGTTGCCGCAGAACGAGCAGACCACGGCAATGATCAGGGATATGCCGATGAGGAACACGAACATGGTTCCGATCAGATCCTTCATCTCTTTCTGCCGGTTGCCCGCACCTACCAGCTGGGAAATCAGCACCTGTCCGGCGTTGGAAAATCCCATGGCAAGGAAGGTTAAGAGGTGCAGCACGTCTCCGCCGATGGATACGGCAGACATGCCGGCACCGCCGATGACGTTGCCTACAACAACCATATCTACGATGTTGTACACGGCCTGCAGCAGGTTGGATGCCAAAAGCGGCACAGCGTAGATCATCATGTTCTTTCCTACGCTTCCCTGGGTCAGGTCTCTTTGCAATGATTTTTCTGACATTATTTTTTTCTCCTTATTTCAGCGAATGTACGCATACGGATGCGTAATCGCAGTATTTGCATGCAATGTTTTCCTTCTTGAAATATGCGGGACGAACGGCGATTTCGCCGGACTTCAGACTGCCGCAGATTTCGGACAGGCGCGTCCGGAAATCCTGCCGAAACTGCTCCATGTCCTCCTCGGAAATCAGTCCGGACCAGCCGCTTTTGGCACCGGTCTTAAACACGGTGGTGGTCACCTTGTCCGGGTCGGTAATGGAAGCATCCAGCGCTGCCAGAACCTCCGGGGTTTTCACCGCCAGGCCGTCCAGGGCAAACTCCCCTGCCAGCTTATCCGCCAGCGAGGCGGAAATTTCATCCGCCGCAAGACCGGCGTAATCGCTTTCCTTTTCCCCGTCTTTGATGGCGTAGTAGAACACCCCCGCGGGCTTTAAACTTTCGTCGCTGCCCAGAGCGCCCTCCAGATAGACCATCAGCTGCAGATCCAGCCCTGCCTGGGCCTTTTCCTTGCTGAAACTCTTGTTTCCGGACTTATAATCGATGATTTTTACGTATTTCCGGTCTCCCGCGGCAATCAGGTCCACCCGGTCGATCTGACCCTCGATGCGGACCGTGCCCAGGGCGGTGTTCACCTTCACCGGCGGGAAGAAACGCTTTTCTCCGAAACCGGTTTCAAAATACATGGCCGCCACCCTGCCCTTGCGGACCTGTTCCGCCATATATTTCGCAAAGACGCAGCAGACCTGATAAATGCGCCCGGTCTTGTACAGCTGCTGGTTGTCGGCGCTCATGACCCCGCCCAGGAAGTCTTCTTTCTTTGCCTCGAAGATTTCCAGAATCAAGGCGCGGATTTCATCCTCCGTCAGGGTCATCCAGGGAGATGCGGGGTCTGTGCTTTCCAGACCTTTTTCCCGGCAGATTTTATCCAGGCGCTGGGAGAACTCCAGCAGCACCTGATGATAGATGGTTCCGGCTTCTCTGCCGGTAATTTCAAAGGAATTCAGTTCCTCCGGCCGCAGGCCGTGGTCCACGAAATGCTTGAAGGGACAGGCCGCATACTGCTCCAGCTGGGTAGGACTGTAATAGTCGCTGCCGGTTTTGGAGAACAGCGCGTCTGCCAGCTGCGGACCGATGCTGCCGCTCTCCGGGGCAAAGAAAATGCCCTCCGCGGAAGCCAGCAGAGCCGGGTCATCTTTTAGTATATTGTAGGTTTCCTTCCAGAGCTCGCTGACGGATTCGCCCAGATACAGAGCTTTCAGTTTTTCCGGAAGCAGGGTCCGAAGGCTCGTCCGGCTCTGGATCAGATTGCTTTCCGGACCGGCCATCACGTCGGCCTCCACGGAAAGCGCAGGATATTTCGCCTGCAGTTCCTCGATCAGCGAGGACGGCCGCAGGGCGTCGCCCTTGGCATCGGAGGCGCACCAGCAGAGCACCAGCTGGCCGCAATCGGTATCCAGGGTGCGTTCAATCTGGAAAAGCTCCTCTTCCTGGAGCACACGGGAATTCTTAATTAATGTATAGCCCTTTTCTTCCAGGTCCGCCGCCTCCCGCTCGGTAATCAGGCAGTCCGCCGTCAGATCCGCCGGCAGAATACCGTCGTTGACCCCTGCCAGGTACAGGACCTTCACGTCCTTAAAACTGGACCGGGAAACACTGCCGATCTGCACCTTGCCTTCCGCCTGGGGCAGAACGCCCACCTTGGCGTCCGCAAAGCAGGAGCTGAGAATCTGGGCGTACTCCGCGGCTTCCATGGGTTCCGGCCCCAGAAGTTCCACCATCTGGTCCATCAGGCTGACGATGATGTTCCAGGACTGCAGCTCTTCCTGGGCCGCATCCAGATAGCCCGCTCCTTCCAGCTTGGCGGAAATTTGTTTTAAGGTTTTAGGAAGCTCCAGCTTTTCCGCCAGGAAAAGGTACAGCACGGCGGTCTTTTCCAGCACGGTCTTTGCGGCGGCAAATTCCTCCCCAAAGGGGCCCAGAAGTTCCGCCAGACGCTGCCGGATGGCTTCGTTCTTTTCAAATTTTGCAGGGTCCACCCCGTCCTTTCCGTAGCGGAAAGGCTTCAGGAAGGCCTTGTCGTATATCTTGTATTGTTTTACGTAGTTTTCGAAATCGAAGAAATCTTCCGCGGTGAATTCGGGCAGCGCCCCGGATTTGCAGAAGTTCAGCAGATCCTGTCTGCGGAAGCCGAAGCTGCCGATATTTAAGACCGCTTCCGCCGCTGAGGCAGCCGCCGTGTGCTGCATGCTGCGCTTTTCGTCCATGAATACCGGAATGCCCAGGCCTTCCAGCACCCGCTTCAGGTTCCGGCCCATGCCCGCCAGGTCCTGGGTCAGCACAACCGCATCGCCGTAGCCCATGCCCTGGTCCCGGACTTTGGAAAGAATGTCCGCGCCGATGGTCAGGCTTTGGGTATAGGGAGATGCACAGGAAATCAGGCGCATCTTCTGGGCCGGTGAACCGCTTTCGCCCGGTTCGTCCGCCGGTACGAATTCCGGCTTCAGTCCCAGCGCTTTCAGTTTTTCCGCGGTTTTCGCCCCGGTAAGGTAGCGGTCTGAACCCGCCAGAAGGGTCACGTTCAGGTCTGCCGCAGTCTCTTTTAAAGCCCGCAGGAATGCCTGCTCGTTTTTGGTAAAGGAATAAAAATCGGAGAACCAGAGCACGGATTCCCGGACGTACCGGGATTTCGGCACCATCTCCGCCGTATATTTCAAAAGGTCCTCGGTGTCGGTGTATTTGCCCTCCATGAGGCTTTGATAGTCGCTGTAAATCAGCTGCAGGTCTGCCAGTTTGTCCGCCAGAAGAGAGCCTTCCGCCGCGGTTTCGGACAAAGCCGCCAGCCCCGCCGGGTCGATGCCGTTCTGCTTCATCTGCACGATCATGTCCCCTGCCAGGTCCAGAAAACCGGATTCCCGGCACACGGAGCCGAAGGACTTCAGCTGAGAAGCCCGGTCCTTCAGAATTTTCCGCAGAATCATGCTGCGTCCCAGGGTGTTCACCGGCGTCTTTTCCGGCGACCCGGTTTCCTGCAGAATGATGGTACGCAGCTTGGCGCCGGACATTACGTGAAAGTCAAAAAAGCCTGCGCCCCCCAGGGCTGCAAAGCTTTCTTCCTCGGTCTTCAGAGTAGCCTGTGCCGGTACCACCAAAATGACCCGCTTCGGGCCGCCGAAAGGTGTTTCCGCCGCTTCGGCGGTTTTCTGCGGCGCAGCAAAAGTACCGGGCGCAGTTTCTGCCCCGGATGTGCTGCGGATTTCCGCCAGCTGCCGCTCTATTCTTTTGTACATTTCCCGGCGAAGCTCCGCCTCCCGGGAAGCGCATAAAATCACTGACATAACAAATTATTATAACATACAAAACCGGTGCCTCAAAGCACCGGTCCTGCAATTATATTTCGAAATGTTCCAGCAAATCGTTTACGGTCAGTTTTTCTTTTTTTTCGCCCCGCACATCCATCACAATGTGGCCTTCGCTCATCATGATCAGCCGGTTGCCGTGGGCCAGCGCGTCCTTCATGTTGTGGGTGACCATCATGGTGGACAGGTGGTTTTCCCGGACGATTTTGTCCGAAATCTCCAGCACCTTGGCTGCGGTTTTCGGGTCCAGGGCCGCCGTGTGTTCGTCAAGAAGCAGCAGCTTTGGCTTCTTCAAAGCTGCCATCAGCAGGGTCAGGGCCTGCCGCTGACCGCCGGAAAGCAGTCCCACCTTGGAGGTCATCCGGTCTTCCAGCCCCAGGTCCAGGGTCTTTAAGAGTTCCCGGTACTGCTCCCGCTCTTCATTGGTAACGCCCCACTTCAGGCCCCGCTTTTCGCCCCTGCGGGCTGCCAGCGCCAGATTTTCTTCAATCTGCATATCCGGCGCGGTACCCATCATGGGATCCTGGAAAACACGTCCCAGATACTGGGCCCGCTTATAGGCCGGCATGCGGGTCACGTCCACTCCGTCAATCAGAATCTGTCCGCTGTCCACGAAGAAGGTACCCGCTACTGCATTCAGGGCGGTGGATTTTCCTGCCCCGTTGCCGCCGATGACGGTGACGAAATCCCCTTCTTCCAGGGTCAGGTTATAGTGATCCAGGGCCACCTTGGCGTTGATGGTGCCCGGGTTGAAGGTTTTGCATACGTCGATGAGTTTAAGCATTCTTGGCACCTCCTTTGAAGTAAGGAATGGCCAGGAAGACGGCCACGATCACCGCGGAAATCAGCTTCAGGTCGTTGGTGTTCAGACCCATGGTCAGTACCAGCTGCAGCACGATGTAGTAGATGACTGCGCCGATGACCACCGCCGCCATGCGGAGGGCGAAATTGGTAAACAGCCTGCCGAAGATGACCTCTCCGATAATGACGGCAGCCAGCCCCACAACGATGGCGCCTCTGCCCATATTTACGTCCGCAGAGCCCTGATACTGGGCCACTAGTGCCCCTGCCAGAGCCACCATGCCGTTGGCCACGCAGAGTCCCAGCACGATGTTCTTGTTGGTGTTGATGCCCTGGGCCTTGGCCATGTTGGGGTTGTTTCCCGTGGCGCGGATGGCGCTGCCCAGCTCGGTACCGAAGAACCAGTAGAGCAGCAGGATGATCACCGCCGCAAACACCACCAGAATGGGGATGGGGTTGCTCAGGTTCAGAGCCCGCACGTAGCGCTGGGAAACCAGCAGCTTGTATTTGTCCACGCTGATGGGCTGATTCGCCTTGCTGCCCATGATGCGCAGATTAATCGAATAAAGAGACAGCTGGGTCAGAATACCCGCCAGAATGGCCGGAATACCGCATTTGGTGTGCAGCAGACCGGTTACCAGCCCTGCCAGCATGCCTGCAAATACGGCAGCCAGCATGGAAAGTCCCGCGTTCAGTCCCGCCTTCAGGCACATGACGCAGACCGCGCCGCCGGTGGCCAGCGACCCGTCCACCGTCAGGTCCGACAGGTTCAGAATCCGGAACGTGAAGTACACGCCCAGAGCCATCAGGCCCCAGATAATTCCCTGGGCACAGGCGCCCGGGAGAGATGATAAAAATACCGAGAAAAAGTTCATAAGTTTACTCTATTGCAATATATCCTTCCAGAGGGGTGAGTCCGAAGCTTTCGCAGACGGACGGATTGTAGTACTTGGTGAAGTTGGGGGCGTATTCGATCTTCATGGTGGAAACGTCCTTGCCGTTCTTCAGAATTTCCACGGCCATTCTTCCGGTGGCCAGTCCCAGATCGTAGTAATCGATGGACAGAGTTGCCACACCGCAGCCGCTGCAGATGCCCTGCTCGCCGGCAATGACCGGAACCTTCTCCGTCAGCACCACGTTGGCAATGGCTTCCGTGTTGGAGGCCGCCACGTTATCCGTGGGAATATAGATCACGTCCGACCAGCTGCAGGCTGCCAGAGTAACGGAGGCTACGTCGTTGGTATCGGTAAAGGTGAATTCCTTGGACTCAATGCCCAGAGCTTTCAGATAACCCGCCACTTCCTGTGCCTGGAAAACCGAATTTGCCTCGGCGGAGCAGTAAAGAATTCCCACCTTCTGCGTTTCCGGGAACCATTCCTTGATCATGGCCGCCTGCTGATCCAGAGGTGCCAGGTCGGAGGTGCCGGAAATGTTTCCGCCCACGGTACCGGTCCAGTCGTCAATTTCCAGTGCCGGTGCGTAATGGGTGACCGCCGTGCCCAGGATGGGAATCTCGGAGGTTGCTGCCGCAGCCGCCTGCAGTGCGGGGGTTGCGTTGGCCAGAATTAGATCCACGTTCCGGGAAATCAGGTCGTTGACAATGGTGGTGCAGGAAGAAGCTTCGCCGGAAGCGTTCTGCTCGATAATCTCCACGTTGTCCGCGCCCAGGCCTTCCTTGACCGCGTCAATAAAGCCCTTGGTGGCGCTGTCCAATGCCGGATGCTGCGCCAGCTGGCATACGCCAACGGTCCATCCCGTCTTTTCGCCGGAGCCGCTTTCGCCGCAGGCAGCCAGTCCTAAAACCAGAAGTGCTGCCAGAATGATTGCCGTAATTTTCTTCATATTGATATCTCCTTTTTCCCGCGCAGGATTGCCGACCGACGCGGGCTGTCATCTGAATAAAAAACGGTTCTGCGAAAACAGAACCGTAAAACAATCTTGATAATGCGACAACTATTTCCTGTGTACTTTCCTTTATCTCATTTTAACGTCCCGCAATAGCGATAGCTAAAGCGGTAAGTAAAAGCGAAAGTAAAGTTGCAGAAATAATCCTTCTTCATAATTACGTTTATTATAGCGCAGCCGCTCTTTTTGTCAAGCAGAAACAAATAGTTTTCAAAGAATTTGTGTTTCTTCATCAATTTATGCAGACCGTCCCCGGGCGCAGCGGCTCAGGGGAAGACCACACGTCCCCTGCTACAGCAGGCACAGCAGGGCCAGACTGATCCCGCCGAAATACATCCAGGCCTTGAAAGTCTTTTTGCCGGAAATGATGCTGACCATCCACAGTCCGCAGGCCGCCAGAAGCACGCAGACCAGCCAGCTGCTCTGCAGCCGCAGCGGAGTAAAGCCGAAGCAGGAGATATAAAGCCCCAGCTTGGACAGGGCGATGATGCAGAACACCGCGCATTCGCAGAGGAATACCAGGCAGCTGACGGACAGAGCCTTGTGTTCCCGCACGTCTTCTTTGGAGATGCGGGTCACCATCCACAGCAGAGCGAAATTCAGTCCGGTCACCTTGCAGAGTTCAAAGAAGCCCTGACGGGCATACTGCGAAACGATAAAGCCTTCCGGCAGCGTCCGGGTAAAGGCACCGAAAAGATAGCGGCCCTGAATGACGAAATACACCGCGTAAACCGCAGAAAACAGGCCCATAATACCGATCCAGAAGCTGCAGGGCAGTTTTCTCAGTTTGTCCAGAATGTTTTCCTGCACGCCCCGGCGGTAGTTTTCCACCCATTCCGGCTTTTCGAAGCCGCAGGCATACAGCAGACTGAACAGATAGCAGCCGATGGGCAGGCTGAACACGAATTTGATAAAGTTTTCCTGAAAACGGTAAGAAAAATCGATGGTAAAGAAGTCCCGGACCTTTTTCATCAGATCGGAAAAAACGGAATCCGAATCCGACAGCAGATTGATGGCCGTCACCAGAATGCCCAGCGAAATCAGGCAGCCGATAACAGTCCAGACCACTTTCTCTCCATCGGTCTCCGGCCGGTTCTTTTTTCTTTCCCTGATGCTGCCTGCAATCACGCGGATCCGGGCAAACAGATTTTTAAAAGGCAAAACCACAAAGCCGTTGAGTCCGTCCAGCGGCAGCAGATGACCGCTCTCTCCTTCCAGCAGAACCCTTCCCCGGCACATGGCCCAGTACACGCCGAAAATGTGCAGAAACAAGCTGCACTGCGATTCGTCCCACACGGAATTTTTCAGAAACCGGGCGGAACCAAGCATAGCACAGACCATGCAGCCCAGCCAGACATTGCTTTCAAAGCTGCGCTCTTTGCCGAAGCAGAGCAGCTCGGTAATGCCCACGAAAAGCAGGGTGAAAGCCGCCTTTTCTACGCCCCACCGGGATATGCCCTGCAGCACATCCGGGGCACCAAGAAAACCATCCACATAAAGGTACGCCGCCGCAAACATGAGCAGCGCCCCGCCCAGCGTTCTTTTATTTAAATTCACTTTCTCCAGATCCATTTCTTCTCCTCCGAACAAACCCGGTCTGCGGATAAACGCCGCCGGGTTTCAGACTTCGGTTTACTGCCCCTCCGCCGGATCGTCCTTAAATTCCAGAAGATCCCCGGGCTGGCAATCCAGTTCGTGGCACAAAGACATCAGAGTAGAAAAGCGAATGGCCTTGGCCTTGCCGGTTTTCAGCACCGACAGATTGGCCGGGGTAATACCCACCCGCTCCGCAAGTTCACCGGAAGAAATCTTCCGTTTTGCCATGACGACATCCAAATTCACGATAATTTCCATGCCGCCCTCCTAAATGGTCAGATCCAGTTCGGATTTCATGCTGACCGCCTGCTGAATGATGTTCTTGACGATGCGCACGATCAGCATCATGAATGCCGCAGCCACCGCCACCAGCACGAAAGGTCTGTAATACAGGCAGCTGACCAGGCAGATAAGGGTCTCCGCGCCGCAGGCCCAGCTGACCAGGCGCAGATCTTTTGCGTTTTCTTCCAGAAAAACCTCTCCGGTTTTGATCCGGCCCAGCACCTTCCACATTTTCCAGAGCACCGTCCCTGCGGGCAGTGCGGAAACGTAGCAGGTGACCATCATACGTCTGATGTTGGCTTCGCTGAAACCGCGGACCGCGCCGAAAGCGCTTACGATTCTGCCGCCGAAAACCAGGCAGACCGCCATAACCGCCGCAAAAACCGCAATGCAGACCATGGTCAGCGTAATACTTTTGTCTTTGTTCCAGTTCATAGAAGAATTCTCCTTTTTCATAGCTACAAGCATAGCATAGGATCAATTCCGCTGTTTGTCAAGAATTATTTATCGTTTTTCGATATATTTATATCGTTTTCGCACAATAAAACAGGGACCCTGATGGGTCCCTGCGCGATTTTTTATCATCTTTTCAGCAGTTTATTCGATTGCAGTATATCCTTCCAGCGGTGTAATGCCCAGCGCTTCGCACATCTGTGCGTTGAAGAACTTGGCAAAGGGTGCGTACTGGATCTCCATGGTGGAAATATCTCCGCCGTTCTTGAGAATTTCCACAGCCATCTTGCCGGTGGTCACGCCAAGATCGTAGTAATCGATGGAAAGCGCCGCCACGCCGCAGCCCTTGCAGAGCTCTTTTTCGCCGGCAATGACCGGCTTCTTCTCGGTCAGCACCACGTTGGCAATGGCCTCTGCATTGGATGCCGCCACGTTATCCGTGGGAATGTAGAGCACATCGGCCCAATTGCAGGCCTGAAGGGTTACGGAAGCCACGTCGTTGGAGTCGGTAAAGGTAAAGTTCTGCACTTCAATGCCGTCCGCCTGCAGGCTTGCGCTTACGTCCTGGGCCTGGAACACGGAATTTGCTTCCGCGCTGCAGAACAGAATGGCCACCTTTTTGGTCTCCGGGAACCACTCTTTGATCATTTTGGCTTGAGCCTTCAGATCCGCCAGGTCGGAAGTGCCGGAAATGTTGCCCCCCACAGTGCCGGTCCAGTTGTAAATTTCCAGAGCCGGTGCGTAATGGGTGACCGCGGTGCCCAGGATGGGAATGTCTGCCGTTGCCGCCGCTGCCGCCTGGAGAGACGGCGTGGCGTTGGCCATGATCAGGTCCACCTTGCGGGACACGAAATCGTTGACGATGGTGGTACAGGATGCAGTTTCACCGGAAGCGTTCTGGTTCAGAATCTCCACCTTGTCCGCGCCGAGACCTTCCTTCACCGCATCGATAAAGCCTTCCGTGGCCTTATCCAGTGCCGGGTGTTGGGTCAGCTGGCAAATGCCGACGGTCCAGGAATCTTTCTTTTCGGGTTCTTTTTCCCCGCAGGCAGCCAGTGCGAATACCATTACTGCTGCAAGAACTACTGCTAAAATTTTTTTCATGTTGGTTTCTCCTTTTTCAAATAAAAAGGGCTCTGTCCGAAAACAGAGCCGCTTGATTAAACTTATGCGCTTCTATTGCCGAACCCTTTCCTTATGCACGAAAACTGCCGCTATAGCAATAGCGGTAGGAATAAGCATAATAGGAGTTGTGGCAATGTACGTTCTTCATATTGTTAATATTGTAACCGACACACAAAAAATGTCAAGTAATATTTGTGTTGGAATACAAAAAATTTTCTCCGGCAAAAACTTGCATCCCCCGGCAGAATCGTTGATAATAATAGAAAAGAGGTATTCCTATGAAATTCAAAGACATGCTGCGCTCCCTGATTCCGGCCCTTCTGATGGGCGGCTGCCTGGGAGTTATCATCGGGGTAAACGCGGACCGCTTCGCCGCAGAGCTCCCCTATCTGGGACCGAACGGCGACTCCGGTATTCTGCTGGGAAGTCTGAAGCTGTTCGCCTTCATTTTCGTTGCTTTTTACATTCAGATTATCCTGCACGAAGGCGGACATCTGATCTTCGGTCTGCTGACAGGGTACAGTTTTTCCTCCTTCCGCATCGGCAGCTTTATGCTGGTAAAGAATAACGAAGGCTGGTCCGTAAAGCGCATGCGCATTGCGGGAACCGGCGGCCAGTGCCTGCTGAATCCGCCGGAAACGGACGAAAACGGATACTACCCCACCTTCCTCTACAACATGGGCGGGGTCATTATGAATATTCTTACCGGCATCTTGTTTTATCTGCTTTTCCGGGAATGCAAAAGCCCCGGGCTGTCCCTTCTGCTCCTGATGACGTCTCTGCTCGGTTTCTACTTTGCCATGACCAACGGCATTCCCATCAACACCATCGTCGCCAACGACGGATTTAACGCCAGGGAACTGCGCAGAAATCCGGCATCCAGAGAAACCTTCCGGAAGATCATGCTGATCAATCAAAAACAGACCCAGGGCGTCCGTCTGAAGGACATGCCTGCGGAACTGTTCCGCCTGCCGGAGAATTCCGACATGCACAACACCATGGTTTCTTCGCTGGCAGTTTTCGCCCACGCCCGATCCACAGACAAAAGAGATTTTGACCTGGCCCGGCAGCAGGCCGATTTTCTGCTCAGCAGTCACTGCACGATATTAAAATATTACGAGGCGGGCGTACGTCTGGAACTCTGTTTCCTCGACCTTCTGGAAAAAGGTGCGGCTGCCGACACTTCTCTGCTGACCGATAAAAAATACCGGGCGATCGCAGCCCTGTTAAAAAACAGTCCGTCCTATCCCCGGCTGGAATATGCCGCAGCGGTTTTGAAGGACAAGGATGAACAAAAGAAAGAGCTGGCACTGAAGAAATTCCGCAGAATGGCTGAAAAATATCCGTTCCCCGGAGAACGCAGAAGCGAGGAAGAACTGATAGCACTGGTAGATCAAAAGGCCGCGGAAATCAGCTAGCTACTGGCCGGATCGCTCCTTGGGCACTCCGTGCCCGTTCGCGTGACCCGGCGCCGGTTCGAATCCGTTCCTTTTATTTAACAAAAAACAGAGTGGATACCCACTCTGTTTTTTATGGAGGGATATAGGACAAAAAGTGTGTGTGACTAATTCCATGAATTCTGGTATTCTCCGGATTTGTAGAGTTCCTTTTAAAAGATATTAGGGCGTTTCACCCAATCCGACATCTGCGCTGAACTTGGGCACATGTTTGCGCCAT
>JAZUDB010000174.1:0-10570 GCA_045639385.1 Anaerovoracaceae bacterium
ATCCGGGCTTCGGGCAGGTTGGCGGCGATGGCCGCCGCTATGCAGCCGCTGCCGGTGCACAGATCCAGCACCCGGGGAGCGGTTTTTCCGCAGTGAATGGCCTCTTCCGCAATCAGTTCGGTTTCCGGCCGGGGAATCAAAACCCGCTCGTCCACGGTAATGTCCAGCCCGTAGAAGTTTGCGGTGCCCAGAATGTAGGCCAGAGGCCGGCCGGCGCAGCGCTCGTTGATCAGAGCCGCCGAGGCCAGCAGGATTTTTTCGTCAATATATTCGTCTCTGTGGAGAAGCAGATAGCTCCGGTCCACCGAAAGCACGTGGCAGGCCAGCAGCACCGCCTCGTTTTCCGGGCAGGCAACGCCCGACTTGCGGAAGACCTTGGTGATTTCTTCCAAAAACTCTTTGATCGTCATTTTTTCGCCAGCTTTTTGATCAGTTCTTCCGTTTCCTCTTCGGATTTTTTCAGGCTTCCGTCCGCCAGCAGCTCGCCCACCCAGGGTTCCACGGGCAGATCCGGGTCTTCGTGGGACGGCAGTACCGCGTTCATGGCGGCGATGGCCACCTCCAGCATCTTCAGGTCCGGTTCCGCGGTGGTCAGCTTCTGCAGCAGAATGCCCGGCATGGACAAAATCTGCACGAAGCGGTTGTTGTGACGGCCGGTGAACTGCAGCAGTTCGTAGGAAAGGCCTGCCACCACCGGGATGCCCAGAAGCCGGGTCAGGAGCCTGGTTTTCAGGTCCGGCCAGCCGAAGAGCGAGAACACCAGCAGCGAGATGATCATGACGAACATCAGGAAGCTGGTTCCGCAGCGGGGGTGCAGGGTATAGAAGGTCTGGGCGTTTTCCGGAGTCAGCGCCAGGCCGTTTTCGTAGCAGTGAATGGTTTTGTGCTCCGCGCCGTGGTATTGGAACACCCGCTTGATTTCCGGCATTTTCGAGATGGCGGAAACGTAAATGACAAACAGCAGGATGCGCAGAATGCCTTCGCAAAGGTTCAGCAGCACCACGTTGGAAAGACCCGCCTTGCGGATCAGGTTCATCAGGAAAGTGGGCAGCAGAATAAAGATGCCCACGGTAAAGGCCAGGGCCAGAATCACCGAGCCGTAGAGCACGATGTTTGACGCCGCCTTTTCACCGAATTTTCTGGTAAGCCAGTCCCGGCTCTGCTCATCCTGTGCGGCGCTTTCCTGCTCCGCTTCCAGGCGCTCCAGCACGTCCGCCCCGTCCAGAAGCACGGTGGTGCCGGTGACCAGCGAGTCCACAAAACTGACCACACCCCGGATGACGGGGATTTTCTTCCACTTGCCCGGCGCCTTTAAAGGCTGCACGCTCAGGTGGATGTCTCCGGAAGGTTCCCGGATGGCTACGGCCAGCGCCCGGCTGCCCCGCATCATCAGACCTTCCATTATTGCCTGTCCGCCCACTTTGGTGGGACAGCAGTTTTTCATGAATATTCTGTTCAGATCCATTATAATCTTGTCTTTTTAAACAGCTGAATAAAGTCGGAATTCTTTTTGGTACGGGTCAGGTCCGACACGATTTTTTCCGTGGCTTCCTGGACGCCCCAGTCTGCCAGCATGCGGCGCATCAGGAACACGCCTTCCATTTCTTCCGGACTCAGAAGCAGATCGTCTTTCCGGGTGCCGGATTTGTTCAGGTTGATGGCCGGGAAGATCCTCTTTTCGGAGAGCTTCCGGTCCAGATGCAGTTCCATGTTGCCGGTGCCCTTGAACTCTTCGAAAATCATATCGTCCATGCGGCTGCCGGTTTCGATCAGGGCTGTAGCCAGAATGGTAATGCTGCCGCCCTCTTCCATGTTCCGGGCGGAGCCGAAGAACTTCTTGGGCTTGTACAGAGCTGCCGGGTCCAGACCGCCGGACAGGGTTCTGCCGGAGCTGGGTTCCACCAGGTTGTAAGCCCGGGCCAGACGGGTAATGGAATCCAGCAGGATGACCACGTCCTTGCCGTGTTCCACCAGTCTTCTGGCTCTTTCCAGCACCATTTCCGCAACTTTTACGTGATGCTGGGGCTGCTCGTCAAAGGTGGAATAGATGACCTTTCCTTTGATGGAGCGCTGCATATCGGTAACTTCTTCCGGTCTTTCGTCCACCAGAAGAACAATCAGTTCCACGTTGGAATTCTGGGCCTCGATGGCCTTGGCAATCTGCTTTAAAAGGGTGGTTTTTCCGGTTTTCGGCGGAGCCACGATCAGTCCGCGCTGACCCTTGCCGATGGGGGCCACCAGATCCAGCAGACGCATGGAAAGCTCCGAAGAACCTTTTTCCATGCAGATTCTTTCGTTGGGATATACCGGGGTAAGCATGGAGAAATCCTTGCGGTTCTTCGCTGCGCCGGGTTCGTCGCCGTTGACGGTTTTCACGTACAGCAGGGCGCCGAAACGCTCCCCCGCGCCGGGTTTTCTGCAGATGGCGCAGATTTCGTCGCCGGTCTTTAAATTGAAGCGGCGGATCTGGGTGGGAGAAACGTATACATCTGCGTCGGAGGTGAGAAAATTGTCAAAGCGCAGAAAACCGAAGCCTGCATCGGCCAGATCCAGAATGCCGGTGGTTTCGTAGCGGCCGTCCTTCTGGGGCGCCGCTTCCTGGGCTGCTTCCGCTGCCGGTTCTTCCGGAAGGCTTTCCCGGGGCATTTCTTCCGCCGGTTCTGCAGGAAGCTCTTCTGCCGGTTCTGCAGACAGTTCTTCCGCCGGTGCGATTTCCTGTAAATCTGTGTTTTCTTCCGGCTGCTCCGGCGGATAAACCGCCTCCGCTTCCGCCTGCTGCGCCGCCTGGGCCTCTTCGTGCATGCGGGTCAGGCAGTCCAGCAGCTCCTGCTTCTTCATCTTTGTGCAGCCGGGCACGTTCAGCGCCTTTGCGATTTCCCGCAGCTCGGCCAGTTTTTTATCTTTCAGTATTTCCGGGATCATTCTAGTTCGAAGCCTCTATTATTTCACAGCCGTCCGGGATGAATTTAATTACTTCTCCTGTGGCAAAACTCCGGGTGCCGGAGGTGTTTTCGGTAATAACGTAAGGGATCTTTGTGTTCCCCACATTGATCATCAGCAGGGTGTAGTCGGTTTTCTTTGCGGCGGACAGCACCGTACCGCTAAGCACCATGGGCTTTGTCTGCACGATGACGGTCTGCGCACCGCATTCCACGCAGGAAACAGTCAGGTACTTTCCGGACAGAGCCTGAACACCTGCCAGGCTGCCGGATTTTCCGTCGATTATGATTTTTGCCTTGTTGGAAATGGCCACGGCCCGAATGCCCCCTTCCGTCTGCATCAGAAAGCTGCCGGTGGAAGCATTGAAGTCCGAAACCCTGCCGTAAACCGTGGTGATATCGGTCTTCTGACTGCCGCCTGCCGGGGCCTTGTAATTATACATGCCCACGCACAGAGACGCCGCCTCCATACGCACCATGGTCAGCTCCGGATGGAAGCCGCCGTCAGGACCTGCCTGCATCAGGCCCGCCCTAACCGCCGTGTCGTTATAGCGGTAATAGGCGCCGCTTGCCGCGGCTGCATCCTTAAAGTCCAGGGCGCTTAAGCTGCGCTCCTCTGTTTCGGAGGCCTTTACCAGCCACTTGGCCGCCATTTCCCGGGTCACCGCAGTGGGACCGGCAAACTCGCTTTCGCTCCACAGACCGTATTTCCATCCGTAGGCAACGCTCTTTTGCGCAGCGGGGCGTATTTTATATTTTGTCAGTGCGGTACTGTACTCACTGCTGAAGTCCTGGGTGCTTTTCAGCTTGCCGCCCTTTTCCAGTGCGGTGTAAATCATCACCGCCAGATGCTCCTTTTCGGCCACATCCCCGGGACCGAAATTCCCGGCGGAATAATCCTTCAGAAGACCGAAATTCTCCGCCTGCAGAATGTTATTGTAGCTCCACAGCGCGGGCGACGGCTCGATAAAGGCCGAAAACATGGAAAAGCTCAGCAGGACCGCAGCCAGCAATACCGCTGTTTTTTTCTTGTTCATCATTTATTTGTTGGGAGTTTGTACGTAATTGGGAACCATTGAAGCCACCCAGTTCTTTACCGCCTCATCGGACTGCATGCGCACGGCGGATACTTCCGCTTCCAGCGCATCCTCCTGATCCAGCAGCGCTTTGAATGCCGGGGTAATGGAAATGGGATGACCCACGAAAATCTTGTTGTGCACGGTTTCCCGGATGCCTTCTTCCGCCAGAAGAAGCTCTTCGTAGAGCTTTTCGCCGGGACGCAGTCCGGTAATTTTAATATCGATATCCTCGTAGGGAGTCAATCCGGAAAGTTTGATCATCTTCTCCGCCAGATCCAGGATCTTAACGGGCTGACCCATGTCCAGAATAAAGATCTCGCCGCCCTTGGCCAAAGCGCCGGCCTGAATGACCAGCTGCACCGCTTCCGGAATGGTCATGAAGTAGCGGGTAATTTCCGGATGGGTCACGGTAACGGGGCCGCCCTTGGCAATCTGCTGCCGGAAGGTGGGGATTACCGAACCGTTGCTGCCCAGCACGTTGCCGAAACGCACCGCCGCAAAGGTGGTGGTACTGCACTCGGCAGCTTTGTTCTGCATCAGCATCTCGCACATGCGCTTGCTGGCACCCATCACGTTGGTGGGATTCACCGCCTTATCCGTGGAGATGAGAATAAAATGCTCGGCGGTATATTCCGCCGCCATGTCGATCACGTTTTTGGTGCCCAGCACGTTGTTGAGCAGGGCCTCCTTGGGATTGTCCTCCATCAGCGGTACATGCTTGTGCGCCGCCGCATGGAAAATTACCTGGGGGTGATATTCTTCAAAGAGCTGCTGCAGTCTTCTGCGGTCGCGAACGGAACCGATGTTGGCTTCCAGCTCCAGATCCGGAAACTTGTCCTTCAGCTCGTTCTGCAGATAGAAAGTAGTATTTTCGTAAATATCAAAGAGTACCAGCCGCGCCGGTTTAAAACCTGCAATCTGGCGGCAGAGCTCGGATCCGATGGATCCGCCCGCACCGGTCACCAGTACGGTTCTGCCGGAGATATAGCCGGAGATTTCTTCCAGATTGACTTTAATGGGGTCGCGGCCCAGAAGGTCTTCGATTTCCACGTCACGCAGATCCTTCACGGATGCCTTGCCGTTGACCAGATCGTAGATCATGGGCATGACCCTTACTTTGCAGCGGGTGTTGTGGCAGATATCAATAATCTCGGAGATTGTTTTTTTGCTGGCGGAAGGCATGGCAATAATGATTTCGTCCGCGTTGTATTTCTCCGCCAGAGCGGGAATGTCGCTGCGGCTGCCCCGGATTTTTACGCCGGAAATATAGCTGCCCCGCTTCTGGTAATCGTCGTCCACACCGGCTACGATGCGCTGATTCACGTCCGTCTGGGACTTAAGTTCCTTGATAATCATGGCGCCTGCGTTGCCGCAGCCCACCAGAATAATGCGCTTTTCCCAGCCGGAACGAAGCTTTTTCGGAGATTTGCCGGACTCGGCGTTCTTTTTGTTCTGGTTTTTCCGGGAACGCACGTAACGGTAAAGGACCCGCAGTCCGCCCACAAAGAACAGGTCCAGCAGACCCACGATACAGTAGATGGACCGGGGAAGACCCTTGACCACAAGAACCAGATACACCACGGTAAGAGCGTTTCCTACCACGCAGCTGCAGGCAACCAGAAACAGTTCCCGAATGCCGGCAAACTCCCACAAACTCCGGTACATACCGAACAGCCAGTACACCACCAGCTTGATTGCGCAGAGCACGAACCAGCAGGAAAGAAAATTATTAAAAAACGGTTCCGCAGCGGCTTTATCGGGTTCAAAATCGAACCGGATAAAAAACGCCAGTAAATATGAAAGAACGGAACAGACTGCATCTGCCAGCAGAAGCAGCGAGACCCGGATATTTTTTTTCGCCATGTCGACACCATCCCACGTTAAAGCTTAAGTTTTATTGTACCAAAATATCGGTCTTCTGTGTATAGCAAAAGACAAATCTTTTCAATTGTGAATATTTCGTATTTATTTCGATTCCGGAATTGCCTTGGCGTCGGTTTTTATGTATAATAAGGCATATTTTTAAGGAGGTTGCTATGGTATTTGAAAAAATTTGTGCAATGATTGCAGAGCAGCTGGATATTGATGCCGCAGAAATTACCATGGATACCGACATCATGCAGGATCTGGATGCAGACAGCCTGGACGCGGTAGAAGTTCTTTCTCAGGTAGAAGAAGAATTCGGAATTGAAATTCCGGACGAACAGACGGAAGAATTCCGCATTGTCGGAAACATCGTAAAGTACGTAGAAGAGAATAAATAAGCGAATTGCTCATAAAGTAATCGAAAACTCCCGCAGCACTGCGGGAGTTTTATTCTTATTCTTCCAGTTTGTACAGCTGGCTCTCCAGGTTCAGTCCCGGGAACACGTCCAGCATCAGGGTGGCGTACTGCCCCGCCCTTGCTTTGCGGTAAGCCGCGCTGGCGATCATTACCCCGTTGTCCGTGCAGAGGATGGGCGAAGGCACGTAAAGCTTCTTGCCCCGCTTTTCCAGCGCCTCGGTCAGTCTTGCCCGGATGCGGCTGTTGCAGGCCACGCCTCCGGCCAGCACCAGGTAAGGTGCGTCGGTCTGGTCCAGCGCCATCATGGTTTTGTCCACGATCACGTCCACCACCGCTTCCTGGAAGGAGGCGGCCACGTCTGCCGGATTTACCTCAATGCCCTTCTGCTGGGCATGATGCATGTAATTTACCACTGCGGTTTTAATGCCGCTGAAGGAGAAGTCCAGGCTGCCCTTTTCCAGATAAACCCGCTTAAATTCAATGGCTGCGGGATTTCCTTCCTTGGCCAGGGCGTCCACCTTGGGTCCGCCGGGATATCCCAGCCCGATGACCCTTGCCACCTTGTCGTAGGCTTCGCCCACCGCGTCGTCCCGGGTACAGCCCAGAATTTCAAAGCGGTTGTAGTCCTTCACCTGAATGATGTGGGTATGACCCCCGGAAACCACCAGCGAAAGAAAGGGCGGCTCGATTTCCGGATGCTCAATCAGGTTGGCCATAATGTGTCCCTGGATGTGATGGACCCCGATCAGGGGCTTGCCGGCCGCATAGGCCCCCGCCTTGGCATAGGCCGCGCCCATGAGCACCGCGCCGGGCAGTCCGGGGCCTGCTGTAACACCGATTTCATCGATCTCGTCCAGAGTTACGCCGGCTTCGTCCGGCGCCTGCTGAAACACAAAGGGTATATTGTTCAAATGATGCCGGGAAGCGATCTCCGGAACCACACCGCCGTACACCGTGTGAATGGCGATCTGGGAGGAAATCACGTTGGAAAGCACCTGCCGGCCGTCGGCCAGTACCGCAATGGCGGTTTCGTCGCAGGAACTTTCGATTCCCATGGTTAAAATTTTTCCGTCTTTCATAATATCAAATCCATCAGAATGGCGTCTTCGCCTTCTCCGTAGTAGTCTTTGCGGATTCCGGCGTCTTCAAAGCCCAGAGACCGGTAAAGTGCAATGGCCGGGTCGTTGCCGGTCCGCACCTCCAGCTGCAGGCAGTCCACGCCGCAGTCTGCCGTTTTATCGATAATGTTTTCCATCAGCGCTTTTCCGATGCCCCGGCGCCGGGCCTCTCCGGCCACCGCAATATCGAAAACCTCCGCGCAGATTTCGGGCAGAAGAAAGGTATCCGCAAAACCCAGCACCCGGCCGCCGTCTTCCGCCACGATGAAATACTTCATGGGATTGTACAGTTCTTCTTCGAACATGGACGCCGTCCAGGGGTCTTTGGGAAAGCTTTCCTGCTCGATTTCCAGAATGCGGGGCAGGTCGGAAATTTCCGCCGGTCTGATCTGCATTTTACTTCTCCTCCGGCTGAGACGCCTTGGCTGCGCTCTGCTTTTCCTTTAACTTGCGCTCCGCTTCCGGCAGCCGGTAATATTCCGGCTGGGCGTCGAAGCAGCTCTTGATTTTTCCTTCGGCGAAGAGTTCCGCACCCAGGCGGGCAATGCCGAAGGCTGTCTGGCAGCTGTCCTCTTCCGGAGCAAAGGCACATTCCAGGCCGCAGTTTTCCAGGGCCTCTTTGTAAACCTTTACACCGTCTCCGAAGAACACCGCCGCGTCGTAGCCCGCAAAGGCTGCGTCCAGCATCTGCAGGTATTCGTCGATGCCGTAGGCGCCGCCGGGCACCACAGGCTCTTTGCAGTTCTTCGCATAGGCCGCCGCATACACCTGATGCATTTTGGCGTCCAGCACCGGGCAGTACAGCAGATTCTTTCCTTCTTCCTCCCAGTCGTAGTCCCGGAAAGCAAAATCCGCCAGCGTGGGAACTTCCACGATGGGCTTGTTCCAGATCTGGGCCAGCCCCTTGGCCGTGGCCATGCCGATGCGGATGCCGGTAAAAGAACCGGGTCCCATGGAAACCGCCACCGCATCCAGACTCTGCGGGTCCGCGCCTTCCTCGTCCATCAGCTGCTTTACCATGGGTACCAGCTGCTGCAGGTGGCTGTAACTGTCTGTATTTTTAATTTCGGTAATGCATTCCCCGTTGTTTAAAGCCACGGAGGAAATGCTGCCGGTGGTTTCTATGGCAAGTATCAGCATACTTCGATGATCCTCTCTCCCTCTTCTTCGCCGTAGTCCAGCTTTAAGGTGACCCGCTCCTCGGGGAGCACGTCCTCGATCAGGTCCGCCCATTCGATCAGGCAGACACCGTTTCCCCGCAGGTATTCGTCAAAGCCCATTTCGAAGAGCTCGTCCGGGTCGTACACCCGGTACACATCGAAATGGTACAGGGGCAGCCGGCCGGTTTCGTATTCCTGGACGATGGTAAAAGTGGGACTGGTAATGGTTTCGGTCACGCCAAGACCCCTCGCAACGGATTTTGCCAGGGTCGTCTTGCCCGCACCCAGGGGGCCGATGAGCGCAACTACGCTTCCGGGCTGCAGAGTCTGTGCAAACTCCTCCCCGAAGCGCCGGGTGTCTTCTTCATTTTTTAAAATCGTTTTTTCCATAGTTTTTGTCCGCCCTATATTATATCCGATTCGCCTGAATTTACAAGTACAGCTGCGCGGCACTGCCGCAGTATAAGGCAGAATCAGGCGCCCGAATCTCATTTTTCGATTTTTGCAAGCTTCCGAAAAGGTAATTTCCCCCTTAGCCCCCTTAAATTTGCGTCTATGGGGGGAATTTGTGCCGTATCGTACGAAAAAAGCTCCGTTTTGCACGTAAAATTGTACAAAAACAGCAAAAAACCGAAGAAAACGCCAGAAAATGTAGTTTTTGGAGAATCGATACGGCACAAATTCAGAATAATTCCCCCTCGGGGGCCGAATATCGGCTCCTGAGGGGGGAATGCCCGTTTTTATTTTTTCAAAATGAGAATTTTTCAGGCACAATGGAGAAAAAACAGCAAAAAAGCAGGCCCCTGAAGGAGCCTGCTTTGAAAGCTTATCTCTGTTTTTAGAAATCTGCGTTCTTGGGTGTTCTCGGGAACGGGAGCACGTCTCTGATGTTGTCTACGCCGGTGAGGTACATAATCATACGCTCGAAGCCCAGACCGAAGCCTGCGTGCTTGCAGCCGCCGTACTTTCTAAGTTCCAGATACCACCAGTAGGTATCCACGTCCATGCCCAGGCGCTGGATCTTGTCCAGCAGCACGTCGTAGCGCTCTTCTCTCTGGGAGCCGCCCACGATTTCGCCGATGCCCGGCACCAGAAGGTCGCAGGCTGCCACGGTCTTGCCGTCTTCGTTCTCTCTCATGTAGAAGGCCTTGATGGCGGACGGATAGTTGATCAGGAATACCGGCTTCTTGAACACTTCTTCGGTAATGTATCTTTCGTGCTCGGACTGCAGGTCCATGCCCCAGCCGGTTACCTTGTATTCGAACTTGTGACCCTTGGCCTGTGCTTCTTCCAGGATTTCGATGGCTCTGGTGTACTCCAGGCGTTCAAAGTCATTGGAAACTACGTTGTGCAGTCTGTCCAGCAGTCCCTTGTCCACGAAGCTGTTGAAGAATTCCATTTCCGCCGGGCAGTTTTCCAGGGTGTAATTGATGATGTACTTGACCATTTCCTCGATCAGGTCCATGTCATCCTTCAGGTCTGCGAAGGCGATTTCCGGCTCGATCATCCAGAATTCGCTGGCGTGACGGGTGGTGTTGGAGTTTTCCGCACGGAAGGTGGGTCCGAAGGTATAGGTGTTCTTAAATGCCAGGGCAAAGATCTCGGCTTCCAGCTGGCCGGAAACGGTCAGGTTGGCGCTCTTGCCGAAGAAGTCCTGGGTATAGTCTACGGTTCCGTCCTCGTTCTTGGAAACGTTGTCCAGATCCAGGGTGGTCAGGCGGAACATTTCGCCGGCGCCTTCCGCATCGGAGGCGGTGATAATGGGCGGATGTGCATATACAAAGCCCTTCTCCTGGAAGAACTTATGGATGGCGTAGGCTGCCACGCTTCTTACACGGAATACGGCGGAGAACTTGTTGGTTCTGGGACGCAGATGCTGCTGGGTACGCAGTCATTCCATGGTGTGGCGCTTGTTCTGAATGGGATAGTCCGGATCGGAGGGAGCTTCCACGGCGATCTACTTTGCCTTGATTTCGAAGGGCTGCTTGCT
>JAZUDB010000175.1:0-1745 GCA_045639385.1 Anaerovoracaceae bacterium
GGAAAAGTTGAGTTAAGAAAGAAAGGAGGGTCCCAAAATGGAAGAGATGGAACTCGAAATGCAATTGTTGGAAATGCTGAAGAATAAACAGTTCAAACGATTGCGAGAAGCCCTGGATACGCTGGAACCGGCGGATATTGCGGACATGATGGAATCCCTCCTGGATGACGACAATATTACGCTGGAAGACCTGCCGCGTCTTTACCGGGTGCTGCCCAAGGATCTGGCAGCGGATACTTTCGTAGAAATGAACCCGGACATGCAGGAAGCCCTGATCAAGTCGCTGACGGATAAAGAGCTTCGGGAAGTCATGGACGACATGTTCGTGGACGATATGGTAGACGTTATCGAAGAGATGCCTGCCAACGTGGTCAGCAGAATGCTCAAGTCCGTGGACGCGGATACCAGAAGAAGCATCAATACCATTCTGGATTACCCGGAGGATTCTGCCGGATCCATCATGACCATCGAGTATATCGAGTTTACTCTGGATATGACGGTACGGGATGCTTTCGATAAAATCCGTAAAGAGGGCGAGGAAAAGGAAACCATTGATCTTTGCTACGTTACGGACAGAAAGAAGCTGGTCGGCGTGGTCTCCGTAAGAGATTTGCTTCTGAATCCCTATGAGGCCCGCATCGGCGACATCATGGAGGAAGACGTTACTTTCGTAACCACCACCGACGATAAGGAAGTGGTAGCAAATGCGCTGTCCAAGTACGACTATACCGCCATTCCGGTGGTGGACAAAGAAAGCCGTCTGGTGGGTATCGTTACCGTCGACGACGCTATCGACGTTTTGACGGAAGAGGCCACGGAGGATATCGAAAAGATGGCCGCTATTACACCGTCCGAGCATCCGTACCTGCGTTCTTCCGTGTGGGAAATCTGGAAGCAGAGAATTCCCTGGCTCATGCTGTTAATGATTTCCGCCACCTTTACCGGCATGATTATTACCGGTTTTGAAAACGCCCTGGCGGCACAGGTGGCACTGACCGCATTCATTCCCATGCTGATGGACACCGGCGGAAATACCGGTTCCCAGGCATCGGTTACCATCATCCGCGGACTTTCTCTGGGGGATATTGAATTTTCCGATATTTTCGAAGTTATCTGGAAGGAATTCCGGGTATCCATCCTTTGCGGAATTTCTCTGGGTGCGGTGGCACTGGGAAAGATTATGCTGGTGGACCGCCTGCTGCTGGGCAATTCGGATATTTCGTTCCTGGTGGCGCTGGTGGTATCGATTTCCCTGGTGTGTACCATTATTATTGCGAAATTTGTGGGCTGCACGCTGCCCTTGTTTGCGAAAAAACTGGGCTTTGACCCGGCAGTCATGGCATCCCCTTTTATTACCACCATTGTGGATGCACTTTCTTTATTAATTTATATGAATATCGCTTCCCTTTTGTTAAATTTGTGATATAATAATCGGGTGCTTCGGGGTGTGGCGCAGTTTGGTAGCGCGTTTGACTGGGGGTCAAAAGGCCGCTGGTTCAAGTCCAGTCCCTGCGACCAGGAAACTGCAGGTTGTTGAAAATCAACGGCCTGCAGTTTTTTTGTACGCTAAAAATGAATATTTTGTACTGATCTGAATAAAAATGAACAGAGATTTTCTGTGGATGTCTGTTTTTATTCCAAATTAACAAAAATAAGTATCATTTTTTGTCTATTTGCACTTGAAAATCTAAAAATAATCTGTAAAATATCCTTTATAAATATTAGTTTATTTTTTGGAGGGCTAT
>JAZUDB010000176.1:0-1686 GCA_045639385.1 Anaerovoracaceae bacterium
CGTAAGTCCGATTGGTTTCAGCGGCGTGGAAGGAAAAGTTGTAATCGTTACCGGCGCCAGCCGGGGAATCGGTGAAGCAATCGCAAAGCTTTACGGCGCACACGGTATGAAGGTAATCTGCGCAAACAGAAGTGCAGAAAAGGGTCAGCAGGTTGCTGATGAAATCGTAGCAGAGGGCGGCGAAGCGGTATTTTTCCGCACGGATACCAGCAAACCGGAGGATATTAAGGCTCTGATCGATTTTGCGGTGGAAAAGTACGGTGTGCTGCACGGAATCGTGAATAATGCAGGAATCGGAATGGGCGGAACTCCCATGCACGAAAATTCCATCGAAGACTGTGAAGGTATTCTGCAGCTGAACGTGGAAGGCGTTTTTGCGGGAATGAAATATGCCGTGGAAGCAATGTTGAAAACGAAAGCCGAGGATGCGTTTATCATTAATATTGCATCCATTGCAGGAATCATGGCGCAGTCCGGCATGGCTCTTTATGCGGCAACGAAGCATGCGGTGGTCGGTATGACAAAAGCCGCTGCGCTGGAATATGCGAAATACGGTATTACCGTGAACGCAATTTGTCCGGGTCACACCTACACATCCATTTACGGCATGGCGGATGAAGGAACACTGAACACATTTGCGGATCAGGTTCCGGTAGGACGTATGGGAAGTCCGATGGAAGATGCCGCTCTGGCACTTTTCCTGGCTTCGGAGCATGCAAGATTCATTACCGGTGCAATCATCCCCGTGGACGGCGGTACGACGGCAGGACAGGAGAATATCGTTATGTGGAGACATCCGGAAATTTTAACCGGCGGTGTACTGGAAATCAATTCTTCCAGTACCATTGCGGCAATTCTGGACACTCCGGGCGGAAAAGAAATTGTGGATAAGTTTATGCCGGGATTTACCGACAACGAGCAGGCAAAGCAGGCTTACGGCATGACCTTTAAGCAGATTCTGACGCTTCCGATGACAGATGCAATGCCCAAGGAGTACAAACAGATGTTCCTGGATGCATTGGATAATTTAGGAAAAGCATAATCTTCTGAAATATACTACTCTGGAACGGGTCCCTTCGGGGACTCGTTTTCATTGTCTTAAAAGATTGTAAAAAGTAAAAATCGCCGGCGGTCTGCATCTTGCCGGAGATTACCCGGTGTGATAATATAAAAGTAATCATATATGATAACTTTTCGAGGAAATTTGAGAGATGTTGAGCGAAAATCAGGAAAAAACGAGAAGAGAAATTGCGAAAAAGCTGACGGCAAAGCGGCTGATGCAGGGCTTGACCCAGCAGGAAGTGGCGGAAAAGATGGGGACAAAGAAGTCCAATATTTCACGATTCGAGCAGGGCGGCCAGAATGCGGGCATCGACTACATCGCTGCGTATGCGGAAGCCCTTGGGCAGAAGGCTACCCTGATCATGGAGGAACTTTCAGACTACGGAGAAGAAAACACGGAATATTCGCTCCGGCTGTATGACGAGGAACTGCTGCAGTTTTCCATGGTCCGCAGCAGCGGAATAAAGATCCGGATTCGCCGGGTCAATGAAGAAAAAAGGCATTTGCTTCCCGTGGGACTGGAGCTTACGGACGAAGGTCTGTTTTCCTGGCTGGACCGCCGGATCATTCCTTCGGGCAGAGCCTTTGTGGGGGAAATCCTCAGCGCGTGGGATTTAAACCGGG
>JAZUDB010000177.1:0-3787 GCA_045639385.1 Anaerovoracaceae bacterium
TGGCCCGGAACAGATCTTCTTCCGTGACGTTCTTATTGATGACGTTGCGCAGGCGCTGAGTACCCGCTTCGCAGGCAAAGGTCAGGCCGGTTTTCTTGACGCCCTGAATGTCTTCCAGCATTTCAAAGGCGAAATTATCCAGACGCAGAGAAGGCAGAGAAACGCCGATTTTCCGCGGCCGGCAGTATTCCATGGATTGCCGCACCAGGTCCTGGATGCAGGTGTAATCGGAGCTGGAAAGGGAAAGCAGAGAAAGTTCGGAATGACCGGAATTCTGCAGCTGTTTTTTTGCAATTTCCAGATTGTTTTCCAGACTTCTTTCCCGCACCGGACGGTAGAGCATGCCTGCCTGACAGAAGCGGCAGCCCCGAGTGCATCCCCGGAAAAGCTCGATAACGGCTCTGTCGTGCACGACTTCGATGAGGGGAACAATGTTGCATGTGGGGAAGTCTACCGTGTTCAAATCGTCTAAAAATGCCCTTGTAACGGTCCTGGTAATGCCGGGAATATAAACACCGGGAATCTCCGCAAGATAGGGCAGAATCTGGGACTTTGTCAGGCCCTTCTTCTTGTACTGCGCATAGGTGTTGCAGAGCTGGACCAGTTGTTCTTCCCCGTCTCCTACCATGATCAGATCGAAAAAATCTATGAGCGGTTCCGGATTGTAGGCACAGGGTCCTCCTGCCACAATCAGCGGATCTTCTTCCGTTCTGTCCGCTGCATTGAAAGGAATGCCGGAAAGCTCCAGCATGTTCAGAATATTGGTATAAGACAGCTCGTACTGCAGGGTAAATCCTACGATATCGCAGTCTTTTACAGGGGTTTTGGATTCCAGCGTATAAAGGGGAAGCTGCTCTTTGCGCATTAGCTCTTCCATATCTGTTTCCGGTGCAAATACTCTTTCAAAATAGGTGGAAGAAGTTTTGTTAACCAAATGATAAAGAAGATTTAATCCCATAGAGGACATTCCAATTTCATAAGTGTCCGGAAAACAAAAAGCGAAGCGAATATCAAATTCGCCAGGCTTTTTTTCTATCATATAGGGTTCTCCGCCGATGTAACGGGCGGGTTTGGTGACTTTGTTCAAAAGTCCGTCCAGTTTTTCCTGAATGCTATTCATCAACATATTCCATTTCGTAGTCAAAAATGCGGATAATGTCTCCGTCTTCCAGACCCATTTCCTTCATCTTTTCGATGGCGCCCTTCCCTTCGATGTACTTATACAGATAACGCAGGGAACCCATATCGTTGAAGTTGGTGGAATCGAAAATCTTGCGCAGCTGTTTGCCGGTAACCGTGAATTTGGCTCCGTCAAATACCACTTTTACTTCTCTGTAGTCCGGGTCATCTTCCGGGTTGGAAGCTTCGTAAACTACGATTTCTTCTTCCTGGATCGTTGCCTCTGTTTCTTTCAGAAGCTTGTAAGCGGCCGCCAGAATTTCGTCCACACCGATATGAATGGGAGCGGACATGGTATAGAGCGTATAGCCCTTCTCTTCGATATAAGACCGGAATCGTTCAATCTGTTCGTCTTCCGCCAGATCGATTTTATTGGCGACCACCAGCATGGGCTTTTGGGAAAGCTTCTCGCTGTAGTTCTTCAGCTCCGCATTGATTTTTTCGAAATCTTCGATGGGGTCTCTTCCTTCGGAACCGGAAACATCCACGATATGAATCAGGATCTTGGTTCTTTCAATGTGCTTTAAGAAATCCAGACCAAGTCCAAGACCTTCGGATGCACCTTCAATCAGTCCCGGAATATCCGCCATAACGAAGGTGTCGCCGTAAAGTGAAACGACGCCCAGATTTGGTGTGATTGTGGTAAAGTGATAATCCGCAATTTTCGGGTTGGCACCGGTACTGACGGAAAGCAGCGTGGATTTTCCTACGTTGGGGAAACCGACCAGGCCCACGTCTGCGATGAGCTTCAGCTCCAGCTCTACGGTGCGCTCTACGGCTGCACCGCCGGCTTCTGCGAAGTTGGGTGCCTGACGCACGGAGTTCTTAAAGAAAACGTTGCCTTTTCCGCCCTTTCCGCCTTTTGCGGCTACAAAGGTCTGACCGTTTTCCTTCAGGTCTGCCATTACCAGTCCGGTGGACAGATCTCTTACGATGGTTCCCACCGGAACTTTGATTTCCAGGTCTTTTCCATCGCTGCCGTACTGCTGCTTTTTCCGTCCGTCCTGACCGTCTTCCGCCTCGTACTTCTTTTTATAGCGGAAATCCATCAGTGTGCGGAGATTTGCATCGGCCCGGAGAATTATACTGCCGCCCTTTCCGCCGTTGCCGCCGTCCGGGCCGCCCTGGGGAATAAAAGGCTCTCTGCGGAAAGATACGGAACCGTTGCCGCCCTTTCCGGATTTAATTGTAATTGTGGCTTTATCTACAAACATACTCATATTATATCATAAAAGAAGACCCCTAAGTAACTTAGGGGTCTTAAGGTTTTTAAGCTTCTTCCGGATATACACTAACCTGCTTACGGGTCTTGTCTTTTCTTTCGAACTTAACAACGCCGTCTACTTTTGCAAAGAGTGTATCATCTCCGCCGATACCTACATTGTTGCCCGGGTGGTATTTTGTACCTCTCTGACGAACAAGAATAGATCCTGCGCTTACAAACTGTCCATCAGCTTTCTTTAAGCCGAGTCGTTTAGATTCGCTCTCGCGGCCGTTCTTAGAACTTCCGACACCTTTCTTACTTGCCATTCCTTTTACCTCCCTGAATTATTCTTCTTCAGCTGCTGCAACGGAAACTGTCTTAATCTGGAGCTTTGTATAAGGCTGACGGTGTCCCTGCTTTTTTCTGTAGTCTTTCTTAGCCTTGTACTTGTAGATGATGACTTTCTTTGCTTTGCCATGTTCAAGTACTTCTGCTACGACGCTTGCTCCTGCTACATAAGGAGTTCCTACCTGTAATGTTTCGCCTTCACCAATGGTGACTACTTCATTGATGGTAAGTGTTGCGCCAACTTCTGCTTCCAGCTTTTCTACCGTAATGATGTCGCCTTCTGCAACACGGTACTGCTTTCCGCCTGATACGATTACTGCGTTCATTGATTTACCTCCACTATCCGACTCGCCATCGAGGGTGGCTTTTTAAGCACTTGAAAAGAACCCGTTCAGAGCGGTAACAGCAGTAATTTACCATAAGAAACGCCCGATGTCAAACGTTTCTTTGCATCGGGCGATAAATTTTCTTTATCCGATGATTACGCCGTCTTCATCCACTTCAAATTCTTCTTCCGGCTCTTCCTCGGTTTTCTTGGCGATATATTTTCCCTTGATCTCGGCTTCCAGTCTGTTGATCAGTTCCGGATTTTCCTTCAGGTAGTTCTTTACGTTTTCTCTGCCCTGTCCGATCCTGCTGCCCTGGTAGGAATACCATGCACCGGACTTATCGATTAAACCGGCTTCTACGGCGCAGTCCAGAACGTCGCCCGGACGGGAAATACCTTCACCGTACATAATATCGAATTCGGTCATCTTGAAGGGCGGCGCAACCTTATTCTTTACCACCTTGACTCTGGTGCGGTTTCCGATGACGTTGTCTCCCTGTTTGATGGATTCGATTCTGCGTACGTCCAGACGGATGGAAGAATAGAACTTCAGGGCGCGGCCGCCGGTGGTTGTTTCCGGATTCCCAAACATGACGCCGATTTTTTCTCTCAGCTGATTGATAAAGATAATCATGGTGTTGGTCTTATTTGCCACACCGGTGATTTTCCGCAGGGCCTGAGACATCAGTCTTGCCTGCTGCCCCACATGGGAATCTCCCATATCGCCT
>JAZUDB010000178.1:0-4195 GCA_045639385.1 Anaerovoracaceae bacterium
CAGAAACTCCGAGTCCGCCTGCTCCGGATGGGCCATGTATTCATAGGAAAAAATGCCTGCTGTGGAATTAATTCCCGCAAGACGGTATAATTCCCCGATATTCTCTTTTTCCAGCTTCTCCGGGGCAATTTCGTGCACAAAAGCACGCATCACCGAGAGATAGCGACTGTAAAAATCCATCATAAATCTATTATAAAGTTATACCGGCTCTCCAAAGGTATCCGGATGATCTGCATCAAAAATCTCATTGCAGGTCATCACCGTAACAAGATTTTCGGTTTCGCTGAGGTTGATAATATTGTGCGTCCAACCCGGAATCATGTAAATCGCCTCAATTTTTTCCCCGCTAACTTCAAATTCCACGATTTCACCCGTATTGATATTTCGCTCCTGAATCAGACCGTGACCGGCAACCACAATAAAGATTTCCCACTTGCTGTTGTGCCAATGCTGACCCTTGGTAATTCCGGGACGACTGATGTTCACAGAAACCTGACCGCAGTCCCGTGTATGCACCAGTTCGGTAAAACTTCCCCGAGGGTCCGTGTTCATCTTTAATGCATACTTAAATTTTTCTGCGGGAAGATAACTCAAATACAAGCTGAAAAGCTTTTTTGCAAAAGAGCCCTCCGGCATTTCCGGCATCATCAAGGTTTCCGGCTGCACTTTAAAACGCTCTAAAAGATCCACGATTTCGCCCAGCGTAACTTTGTGTGCAGCAGGAATGCAGCAGTAGCGTCCGCTCTCAGACAAAACCGTTTCGGTGCCCTCGAACTCGCAGCGATACACCCTGTCTTCCAGCAAATCAAACAGGCCGTCCACCAGATCGTCAATGTACAGCAGTTCTAATTCCGTGCTTCTGTCGTTTACGGTAAACGGCTGGTCGTTGGCAACCGCCCAACAGAATGTAGATACCGCAGAATTATAATTTGGTCTGGAGTGACCCATCAGGTTCGGAAAACGGTACACAAAAACCTTGTTTCCGGTCTCTTTCTCGTAGTCAAAAAACAATTCTTCTCCGGCTTTTTTTGATCTGCCATAGGCAGAATCGCCGAACCGTCCGGAAAGCGTCGCCTGCAAAGAAGAAGAAACCATCACCGGCGCCTTGCTGCCGCATTTTTTTAAGGATTCTAAAAGCTGAGCAGAAAAATCCACATTACCCTTCACGAATTCCGTAGTATCCTGTGTCCGATTCACACCGGCCAGATGAAACACGAAATCTGCCTCTCGGCAGTATTTCTCCAGATCTTCCACGGAAGATTCCAAATCAAACTCAAAAATCCGGTCAACCCGAATGATCGGACGGGTTCTGTTTTTGTTGTCCCTGATATTTTTCAGGTTGTTGCAAAGGGCGGTTCCCACCATGCCCCTGGCTCCTGTTACAAGAATATTCATGCTGCACCCCAGCGAAAATCAGTACTTCCGCCAAACCATTTTGTCCACCACACCGGTAAAGCTCTGAATAATCTTTACCACCTTCGTGCTGACATTTTCCTCCACGTAATCCGGTACCGAAATACCGAAATCTCCGTTTTTATTCATTTCTACCGCAAGGCTTAAAGCCTGCAGCAATCCCTTTTCATCAATACCGGAAAGCACGAAGCAGGCCTTATCCATTGCCTCGGGACGCTCCGTAGATGTGCGAATGCATACAGCAGGGAACGGATGCCCCACCGAAGTAAAGAAACTGCTCTCTTCCGGCAGCGTACCGGAATCCGACACCACTGCAAATGCATTCATCTGCAGACAGTTGTAGTCGTGGAATCCCAGCGGCTCATGGGCAATCACCCTCTCATCCAATGCAAAACCGGAGGCATCCAGCCGCTTTTTGGAGCGTGGATGGCAGGAATACAGTACCGGCATATCATAAGTTTCCGCCATTTTATTGATTGCAGAAAACAGACTTACAAAATTTTTTTCGGTGTCAATATTCTCTTCTCTGTGAGCGGAAAGCAGTATGTATTTCCCCTTTTCCAGTCCCAGTTTTTTCAGAATGTCGCTGGCCTCAATTTCCTTTAGATTCTCATGCAAAACCTCCGCCATAGGAGAACCTGTTACAAAGGTTCTTTCCTTTGGCAAACCGTTCTCTGCAAGATATCTTCTGGCATGTTCGGAATAAGCCATATTCACATCGGATATAATGTCCACAATGCGGCGGTTGGTTTCCTCCGGCAGACATTCATCCTTGCAGCGGTTGCCGGCTTCCATGTGGAACACCGGAATGTGCAGTCTCTTGGCCCCGATTACGGAAAGACAGGAATTGGTGTCGCCCAGAACCAGCACCGCATCCGGCTGAATCTGCACCATCAGGTTGTACGAAGACGCAATAATATTGCCCATGGTATCACCCAGGCTGTCTCCTACCGCATCCAAATATACCTCGGGATCGTCCAGTTTCAAATCCTTAAAGAATACTCCGTTCAGATTGTAATCGTAGTTCTGACCGGTGTGCGCAAGAATCGTATCAAAGTAACTGCGGCACTTGCGAATAACCGCCGAAAGCCGGATAATCTCCGGACGGGTTCCGACGATAATCAAAAGCTTCAGTTTTCCGTTTTCCTTCCACTTTACGTTCTCAAACATACTCTTTCCTTCCCTATTCGACTGTTATCCCAGCATCTCTTTTACATAGTCCGTTGTCAGAAGCTTCTGTACCGTTCCCTCCACATCCAGCAGCGTAGTGTTACTGCTGGTGTAGGAATCTTCCGCTTCTGTACGCACTTGTCCCTCTACAAAGAATTTATCATAGTTCAAATCTCTGCTGTCTGCCGCAACACGGAAGTAGTTCCCCATATCTTCGGATCTCAGCCGTTCTTCTCTGGTCATCAGTGTTTCGTAAAGTTTTTCCCCGTGCCGGGTTCCGATAATCTTCGTTCCGGTATCACCGAACAACTGCTGTACGGCCTTTGCCAGCGTTCCGATGGTAGAAGAATCGGCCTTCTGAATAAATAAATCTCCGGGATTTGCATGTTCAAAAGCAAACTGCACCAGGTCCACCGCTTCATCCAGATTCATCAGAAAACGAGTCATTTCCGGATTGGTAATGGTGATGGGATTTCCCGCCTTAATCTGATCGATAAACAGCGGAATTACACTGCCCCGGCTGCACATCACATTGCCATAGCGGGTACAGCAGATGACCGTTCCGCCCCGATCCGCCGCAACTCTTGCATTCGCGGCAATTACGTGTTCCATCATCGCCTTGGAAATGCCCATGGCGTTGATTGGATAAGCTGCCTTGTCTGTAGAAAGACAAACCACACGCTTTACCCCGGCTTCGATGGCTGCATGCAGCATATTGTCCGTTCCTTCGATATTAGTGCGAACCGCCTCCATGGGAAAGAATTCGCAGGACGGAACCTGCTTTAATGCCGCGGCATGGAACACATAATCCACGCCCCACATAGCATCTTTGATGGATTGCGGATTGCGTACGTCGCCGATGTAGAACTTCACTTTGTTTGCAAATTCCGGATATCTCGCCTGTAGGTCGTGACGCATATCGTCCTGTTTTTTTTCATCACGGGAGAAAATACGAATTTCCCCGATATCACTGCTCAGAAAATGTTTCAGCACCGTATTCCCAAAGGATCCGGTTCCACCGGTAATCATTAAAGTTGCATTGTTATATACTGACATTTGTTATTCCTCTATTCTTAAATCTTTTGTAAATCACTTACGTGCTTTAGTTTATTCTATCATCTCAAATAATATACGCCACTATTTTTATCCTTTATTATATGAACCCCTTTATTTTCCAAAAATAAATTTCAAAAATTTGCTTTTCTCTGCTATTTTCGATCCTATAATCATCAAACCCATTGATAATGCAAACACAACGCCTTTGGCCAGGAGCCCATCCATATTTATACCCCCTTGCATAACAGAATTTGCTATAAACGAGAGCCCTACAGACCACATAAAAATAATAATTTCATTTGTTGTCAAAAAGACTATAGAATTCTTCCCAATATACGAAAGAAGTCTTTTTGCTGGTAACAGAAACTTTGCACCTTGTTTTTCCAGCAGTTTCGATAAGTTCAAATAACACAAAATTGCTGCAAAAGCATTGAACCAGAACAAAAAAACATTCGAAAAGACATTTCTTCGAATATTAACATCTCCGTTCAAAGATATGGTGTAAATATTTACAAGAAGCAATACCAAGGTTAATGCTCCATTCAGATTCATAATT
>JAZUDB010000179.1:0-4416 GCA_045639385.1 Anaerovoracaceae bacterium
AAAGAAAAGTGCGTACTTTGCGGACTTTGTGCAAAGGCCTGCGGAGAACTGGGTGCAGGAGCCATCTCCACCGTCAACAGAGGCGTTATCAAGGCTGTTTCCACACCGTTCAATGAACCAAGCGCCAAGTGCGTGGGCTGCGGAAGCTGCGCCAGAGTTTGCCCCACAGGAGCAATTCAGATCATGGAAGATTACAATACCCGTACCATCTGGGGCAAGGAATTCCCCCTGGTACACTGCCCGGAATGCGGTGCGGTTCTCGGAACCAAAGAAGAACTGGAACTTGCCGCACAGAAGAGCGGAGAACCCGTCAGAGAACTTTGCGATGACTGCAAAAAGAAGCAGATTGCGAAAGTCTTTGCGGATATCTTAAGCGAATAATTCCAAACAAAAAGGACTCCCTTTGCCGGAAAACAGGCAAGGGGAGTTTTATTTTTCACAAAATCTTTCCGCAAAATCACGCTATATCGTGTATAATATAGCATGGTATATTCCATGAAAAAGATTATTTCTTTCACTTTAATATGCATACTGGTCCTGGCTCTCTGCCCGGTTGTTTCTCATGCGGCAGACAGTTCAGGGCTTTCTTATATTTTGAATTCCGGCGGAAGCTCCTATTCCGTTAACGGACCCGGCTCCTTTACCGGTACGGCTTTAACGATTCCGAGTACCTACAGCGGAAAGCCTGTTACCGGCGTCTCTGCCGATGCGTTTTACGGAAGCAAGATACAAACCCTAACTATTCCCGCATCGGTTAAAACTATAGAAGAAAATGCTTTCGCAAACTGTAAATCCCTGAAAAGTGTGAACATTTCCAACGGCTTAACCACGGTAGGGGATTGTGCCTTCGCCTACTGCAGCAGCCTGGAATCTGTGAATCTGCCGATTTCTGTTACCACCATGGGAAAAGGCGTTTTTTACTACTGTACGTCATTGAAATCTACGGTTCTGCCGCCGGCTTTAACAAAGGTCAGTGACTATACTTTTTATAACTGCATCAGTCTGGAAAACATCGGCATTCCCACATCCGCTCAAAATATCGGAAAATATGCTTTTTTTAACTGCAGATCCATGGAATCCATTATTCTTCCGAAATCAGTGGTTTCCCTGTCGGAAGGTGCTTTTTGTCTCTGCACCGGTCTGAAAGAAATCTATGTTATGGGTAGGATTTCCGGCGTAGGCAGCGGCGCATATTACGGGGTGGATGCAAAATTTATCTACGACTCGATCCGGGGTGACGTGGACGGAGACGGAAAGGTGACCAGCGATGATGCGGTGCGTACCCTGTACTATACGATATTCCCCGACGAGGAAGATTATTCCGTTAACCAGCAAATTGATTTTAACGGAGACGGCAAACAGAACAGTGAAGATGCTGTTTATCTGCTTTATTACTCCATATTCCCCGAACAGTATCCGCTTTATTAAGGATTTAAGATATGAGAAACAAAACAATGACAAAAAAAACAGTTTCCCTGCTGCTTTGTGTAATACTGGTACTCAGTACTTTTGTGTTCGCCTATGCGGCTGTGAGCGTTTCCAGCAAAGCTTCCGCCAGTTCTGTGAAAGCGGGGGATAAGGTAACTATTACGGTTTCCGTAAAAGGTGCAGCTTCTTCCAAGTCCTTCGGAATATCTACAACCTATGATAAAAACGTTTTTGAATTTGTAGAACATCAATGCCTGGTGAAGGGTACGATAATGGATAATTACGACGGCAAAAACGCAGTCTGCACTTATCCTGAAAAAATAGTATCCGGCGATGTTTGGAAATTTACTTTTAAAGCAAAAAAAGATGCACCGGTTGGATCTTATACTTTTAAAAATGCGTTGAAATTTGAAGGTTCCAACGCTATCAGTAGTTCCGTTACGGTTAAAATTGCCTGTACCCATTCCTACGGAGAATGGAAGCTTACCACAAAGCCTGCCTGCACCAAGGAAGGTGTGGAAACCAGAACCTGCAGCAAATGCGGTGCTACAGAAACCAGAAAAGTGGCTGCTTTGGGTCATAGCTACGGAGAATGGAAAAAAACTGCGGACCCGACCTGCACCAAAAGCGGGACGGAAACCAGAATCTGCTCCGTCTGCGGAAACAAGGATACCCGAGAAATTAAACCTACCGGGCACAGTTTCGGAGAATCCAAAGTAACCAAGGAACCGACCTGCACGCAGCCCGGGGAAAAGACCGAAACCTGCAAAATCTGCGGCGCCAAAGAAAAGAAAACGATTCCTGCGCTGGGTCACGAACTGACGAATGCAGCGGTAACAAAAGCGGCCACCTGTTCCTCCCACGGTCAGGAAACCGGACTTTGCACCCGCTGCGGCGAGATTGTTACCGTGGAAACTCCGTTCTCCGATCACAGCTGGGGCGCCTGGTTTGATAAAAAAGAGGCTAACTGCACGGAGGGCGGTGTTCGTGCGCATGTTTGCGACATATGCGAAAAAGAAGAGACTGCAGAATCTTTCCCTTTAGGTCATGATTACAGCCAGGGGGAAGTGATTCGGGAAGCTACGGTTTATCAGGAAGGGCTTTATGAGGCAAGCTGCACCCGCTGCGGCGCCAAGGGCAGAATTACCACGCCCTGTCTGGAAAGTTTCGATGATATCGGATTGATTTTTGAAGCAGATCCGGGTACATTTGAACCGGGAACGCAGATTTTTGCGGAACTGCAGGAACCGGAAGAAGAAGGGGAGTCAGAGATTTATACGCGTTATGCGATTTCGTTCGCTTCGGAAGAAAACGAGGTGCAGCCAAAGAACGCCTATACAATTACCTTCCCGATACCGGAAGGATACGGAAGAAATATTTCTGTAAACCTCGTCGATAAGAACGGTAATAAAACAGAAATCCCATGTATCATCAATCTTTACGACAATACCGTAAAGATTCTGACCAATGGAACCGGAAGTTTCGAAATTGTTAATCTGGACAAGGTACCGCCTGTCTATGAAGGATTATCTCCGGAGGAAAGAAACTTCCTGATTATGGGTAGCCTCGGATTTACCACGCTGCTGTTCTTCCTCCTTTACATAACAAAAAAACCGAAAAAAAAGAAAAAATCTAAGGAAGGAGAAATGATATGAGAAACCATGAAGTAACCACGCCGCAGCTGCTTTTGAACGAAAGTGGTAATATAGCGGAACCGGGATGGTCCCCGAAACAGATTTGGACCTACAGAAGAAGCGAGATCAAAGCTCCAAAATTCAGGATCAAGGAATGGGATTATTATCTTGTCATGGGCAAGGATTTTGCCGGCGCGTTTACTATTTCCGATGACGGATATATCGGTCTGCAGTCTGTTTCTCTTTTAAGACTGGGAGAAGGACCCTGGGAACATACCGAAACCATTCTGAACGTATTTCCCATGGGAAAACTGCATCTTCCGGAGAATTCTTCCGAAGGAAACGTGGTATACGAAGATAAACGTCTGAAAATGCACTTCGATAAAGAGCCGGACAGTCGTCATATCTATGCATCTTTTGATAATTTCTGCGAAGGAAAGGCTTTTTCCTGTGATATTCATCTGGCGCAGCCGGAAATGGATACCATGGTAATTGCAACCCCCTGGGATAAGGACAAACATTTCTACTATAACCAGAAAATCAACTGCATGCGGGCCAGCGGATGGATGGAATTTGACGGTGTTAGATACGAATTCGATCCGAAAACAGATTTCGGTACGCTGGACTGGGGCAGGGGTGTCTGGACCTACGATAATACCTGGAACTGGGGCAGCGGAAACTGCGATTTAGACGGACACAGCTTCGGATTCAACATCGGCTATGGTTTCGGAAACACCAAAGCGGCAACGGAAAACATTTTATTCTACGACGGAAAAGCACATAAACTGGATGACGTTACCTTCCATATTCCGGAAAGCAGTTATACAGATCCATGGAAATTCACTTCCTCGGACGGCAGATTTGAGATGGATTTCCTTCCGGTACTGGACCGGGCAGCCTGCATCGACGCAAAAGTGATTATCTCCGATCAGCATCAGGTTTTCGGAAAAATGTCCGGAACTGCCGTGCTGGATGACGGCACGAAGCTTGAAATTAAAGACATGCTCTGCTTCGCGGAAAGGGTGCACAACAAGTATTAATCGCTGAATAAATAATTTGAAAGGTGTCAAGTATTTTGCTTGACACCTTTTTGCATTTCATTTATAATACCCACGTTATGTTGGAAGAGTCTTTGGAAATCAGTATGCTTTATGATTTTTACGGACCTCTGCTTACGGAGCGTCAGCAGAGTTTTGTTGAGCTGTACTTTAATGAAAACCTTTCCCTGAACGAAATTGCCGCAGATGCGGGTGTTTCCAAACAGGCGGTTTCCGAAGCGCTGAAAAAGGCGGAAAAATCTCTTCGCAACTACGAAGACAAGCTGGGTCTGGTTGCCAGATGGAAAAGGGAGAAT
>JAZUDB010000180.1:0-3926 GCA_045639385.1 Anaerovoracaceae bacterium
AACCGAGGCTTTGCGGTTTCCGGCATTTTCGAACGCAATGACGTGGCCATCCGGGAGCTGGAAGGTCTGCAGCAGTACAAGGGATGGTACGAAGGCTGCGGATTTACCCATCCGGAATCTGCGGTGACCGAAATCTGTGAAAACGGCGTCCGCTATACGGTAGACTGCGAAAACGGTCAGAAAACCGGTTTTTTCCTGGATCAAAAGTATAACCGGAAGGCTGTAGCGCGTCTTGCAAAGGACAAGAAAGTACTGGACTGCTTTACCCATACCGGGTCCTTTGCTTTGAATGCGGCCCTGGGCGGTGCGGAAAGGGTCACTGCCGTGGATATCTCCGAAAGTGCGCTGGAGATGGCAAAAAACAATGCAAGGCTGAACGGCTTGGACCAAAAAATGGACTTTATTGCAGCTGATGTATTCGATCTTCTGCCTGCGTTGATCGAAAAGGGCGGTCATCCCTATGATTTTATCATCCTGGATCCGCCGGCCTTTACCAAATCACGAAAAACCGTAAAAAGTGCGGAACGCGGATACAAAGAAATCAATTACCGGGCCATGAAGCTGCTTCCCCGGGGCGGATATCTGGCAACCGCTTCCTGCAGTCATTTTATGCCGTATGCTCAGTTCGAGCGCATGCTGAAGGATGCGGCCAAGGACGCAGGCGTGGAACTGAAGCAGATTGAAATGCGCCAACAGGGACCGGATCATCCCATTCTGTGGAATGTGCCGGAAACAGACTATCTGAAGTTTTATATCTTCCAAGTCATCTAAAAACAGGATTATAAAAAATAAAACAGCAGAATCCAAAAGGGTTTCTGCTGTTTTTTATGTAAGATGGAAACAAGTAAGTTTTAGTTGCTTCGCAGCGCATCAATGGGCTGCAGTTTCGATGCCTTTGCTGCCGGATATCCGCCGAAGACCAGACCGATAAAGGCGCAGAATGCAATGGATGCACCTGCCACCGTCCATTTGATGCTGACCGCAGACGAAGCCGCCAGGTTGTAAATTTCAATGACTCCCATGGACAGTCCCAGTCCCAGCACGCCGCCGAACAAAGAGAGAATGCATGCTTCGCAGAGGAATTGGAACAGGATGTGGCGTCTCTTGGCACCTACGGCTTTGCGGATTCCGATTTCTTTGGTACGTTCGCTGACGGAAACCAGCATAATGTTCATGATTCCGATTCCTCCAACCAGAAGAGAAATGGCAGCAATTCCCGCCAGAAGAAGAGTCATGGTATCGGTAACATCGCTCATGGTATCCAGTACGCTGGACTGGTTGCTGACCTCGTAGGCATCTTCGTCCCGGGTAGCCTGGAGCAGGAACATTTCAATACTGCTGATGGCTGCGTCCACTTTGTCATCATTGATCGCTTTGGCGTAGAAGGTGCTGACACTGCTTTCGCCGGTCATTTTTGCTGCAGTAGTGTAGGGAATCAGAATTTTGTCATCGGCACTTCCCATCAGGCTGGATCCCTGTTCTTCCAGCACCCCTACGACTTTATAGATGTTTTCGCCGATAATAATGGTACCGTCTACCGCGTCCCAGGTCTCAAACAGCTTTTCCGCCACAGAAGTTCCGATTACGCAGACCTTGGTATTCCATTCCAGATCGGAGTCCAGAATCAGACGACCGCGCTGAATATCGATGTCCTGAACCTCAAAGTATGAAGGCGTGATTCCTACGATGGAAAAGCGGCTGACAGTACTGTTTTTCTTCACGGACTGGCTGGTTGTAATGACCGGCGCAACACTTTCCACGGAAGGATATTCGGAAATGGCTTCCACTGCTTCGGCGCTGAGGGAAACGTCTTCGTCGGAAATGGTGGCCATCAGAAGCTGAGAACCCATATCCGAGATGCTTTCGGTAATTCCTCTGGTTGCACCTTGGGTGATGGAGACCAAAACCACCACAGCCATAACACCGATTATAATGCCTAGCATGGTCAGAAAGGACCGCATTTTATTGTTGAATATGGTTTGAAAGGATAGTTTAATTATTTTCCAAGTCATTTTACAGGGCCTCCTTTTCCATCAGGATGCCATCGTGCACGTAGACCTTTCTTTCTGCCTGGTTGGCCACATTGATGTCGTGAGTAATCAAAACGATGGTATGACCTTCTTCCCAAAGCTTTTTCAGGATGTCCATGATTTCTTCTCCGGATTTGGAATCCAGATTGCCTGTAGGTTCGTCTGCCAGGATCACGGAGGGCTCTGTGGCTAAGGCTCTTGCAATGGCCACGCGCTGCTGCTGACCGCCGGAGAGCTGCGAAGGTTTGTGGTTCATGCGTTCCGAAAGACCTACCAGCGAGAGGTTCTTTTCCACACGTTCCTGCCGTTCCGCTTTAGAAATTTTATGGTAGAGCAGGGGCATTTCCACATTTTCGTAAGCAGTCAGCTCAGGAAGCAGGTTAAACTGTTGGAAGATAAAACCGATTTTAACGCCTCGCACTTCGCTGAGTTCATTTTCGCTGAGACAATTGACTTCTTCTCCATCGAGAAGATATTCTCCTTCATCCGGAATATCCAGGCAGCCGATGATATTCATCAGCGTGGATTTTCCGCTTCCGGAAGGTCCCAGTACGGAAACGAATTCGTGGGGCTTAACGTGCAGGTTAACATCTTTCAGCACCGGCACATCGATTTCACCCATTTGATAAGATTTATAGATATGTTTCAGTTGAATCATGCTGCGCCTCCTAATGACCGAAGCCAGAGAAGCCTCCTCCGCCTCCGCCACCGGGGAATCTGCCAGAACCGCCGCCCGGGAAGTTCATTGATCCGCCGCCGCTGCCGCCGGGGAAGTTCATTTGACTGGGATCAAAATCTTCCATATTGAAGCCTCCGGGGAAGTTCATGCCTTCAAAGCCGCTCTCACTGCCGCTCTGCTCGGAACCTGTTGCAGTGGACGTAATCTTGGTTACGATAATCAGACTGTTTTCGCTTAATTCATCGCTGGTGACCAGGATGTAGCTTCCGTCGGACATTCCGGTTTCCACGGGAATTATCGTCAGGGTGTTCAGATCCAGTTCTTCTTCACTGTAAACGCCGCCTTTTTCTGCATCTGCGGGGGCAGCATAAACGTACTTGGTATCTCCGGAGGTGGAAACTGCCTCCACGGGAACCATCAGGCCTTCTCCGCTGTCTTCAATTACAATCTGTGCAGAGGCGCTCATGCCGGGGTAAACCCCCTCAATATAATCAATTTTTGCGGTAATCTGGAATACAACGGAGCCGCCGGAAGAGGATCCGCTGTAAGAGATGCGGGAAACTTCTCCTGTATAATCGCCGCTGACCGCATCGATGGAGAAGCTGACGGCCTGACCCAGCTTTACGGAGGAAATCTCAGTCTCATCCACATTGATGTTCATGGTAAAGCCTTCCTTGCTCATGATGGTGGCAACCGTTCCGTTTCTGGAAAGCTCGTCTCCGACTTCAATGGGTAGGTCCAGAATGATGCCCGCACAGGATGCCTTAATTTTAGTGCCGTCTACCTTGGCAATTACGGCATTCTTCTTTACGTAATCGCCCACGCTGTAATAGACTGCATCCACTTCACCGCCGAAGGAGGCGGTCACGGTCTTTTTGGTGACTGGGGTCAGATTTCCGCTGCCGCTGATGGTCTGGGTAACACTGCCCTTGGTGACTTCCGTTACGTTATAGCTGACGATTCTTGTGGAAACCGTTGTTTTTTTCGCCATAGGCTGCGGAAGATATTTTATTCCGGCAAGTACGATCACTGCCAGAAGGAGCAGAATCACGATGCGCTTGATCCATTTTTTTGCGCTGCGTTTTTTCTGTGCATTTGATTTTTCGGTTGTTTCTTTCATGATAAGTTTCCTTTCTTGTTTGCTGCGTCAATAATAGGCTTCTGTTGTGTTGATCTAAGGGTTGATTTGTTAATTAACTGTGAGCAATATAAGAAGG
>JAZUDB010000181.1:0-3250 GCA_045639385.1 Anaerovoracaceae bacterium
TTCGGTTTTATAGTGTACGTAACTACTGCATCAGGCTTGCTTTCGTGAAGTATCTTAATATACTTGAGTATCAATTTTATATCCGTAACAGGATTCATTCCGCGTCTGTCTACTGGTGTATCGATAAACCTGCAGCCAAGGTCCTTCAGCGGTTCTACCAGTTCCCCATAGGGAAGAGCAATAACCACCTCATTTTCTTCGAGCAACGCTTCGATCAATTCTTTTCTGAACTGATAAAGACCCACATCATTGTTGGCTAAAATAAGTATTTTCATTTTATTTTTTTTGCCGGAACTCCGACGTAAGTTCCCGGAATCTTAATATCGCGAATTACAACTGCTCCGGCACCAATCATACAGTCACTGCAAATATTAATATTATTGCTTACAACTGCTCCGACACCAACCCATGTTCCGGCTCCGATTTCTACAGAGCCTGCCACGTGAGCGCCAACGGAGACATGAACAAAATCCTTTATTACACAGTCATGGTCAACAGAGCATCCGGTGTTGATAATGCACCCCTCGCCGATTGTGACTCCGGGATTGATTATCGCCCCCGCTGCGACAAGCGTTCCGGCACCAATGAAAACGTTTTCGGCAATAACCGCATTCGGATGAATCAACGCCGGAAAATTTTTGCCTTCAAGCTGCCTGATTATTCGTTCTCTTACTTTTGCATTTCCGATAGCAACAAAAAAGTCGCAGCTGAAATCCGTGTATCTTTCACTTTTTCCGGCAACAGAATATCCGCCGCATTCGGTCAGATTTTCGTTGTCATCTAAAAAGACAATCTCGTCGTATCCATTTTTCTTTGCAATATCAGCTGCAACCTTGCCATGGCCGCTTGCTCCGATAATTACCAGCTGTTTCATCTTGTTTCTACTCATTCCCCGTAAACTCTTCCATCGTTGCAGATGTTTCGGAAGAGATACCGTCATGCTTAACAAATGCTACCATTACACTGTCCCAGATAATTTTAAGGTCACCCAGAAAGGTAATGTGATCGACATACTCCACGTCCATTCGGAATTTATCCTGCCAGGAAACCGTATTTCTGCCGTGAACCTGAGCCAATCCGGAAAGACCCGGTCTGACTTCGTGACGCCGATGTTGTTCCTCGCTGTACAAAGGCAAATACTTTACCAGCAGCGGTCTTGGGCCGATAACGCTCATGTCACCCTTGATGATATTGAATGCTTCCGGTAGCTCGTCCAGACTGCTGGCGCGAAGGAATCTGCCGTACTTGTTCAGCCGTACTTCGTCCGGAAGAAGATTACCGTCTTTATCTTTGCGGTTGTCCATGGAACGGAACTTGATGAGCTTAAAGATCTTTTCATCTTTTCCGGGACGCTCCTGGGTAAAGAACGGATTTCCTCTCATAAAAATTGCGCCGAGGATAATCAGGATAATATACAACCAGGAAAACACGATAACCGCAGCCAATCCGCAGAGCAGATCCAGCGGACGTTTGAAGTATTCTTCATATGGGCCGTAAGGCTTATGACTTCCTTCCATTCTGCGCTTTCCTTACTCAAAACATCCTCTGATTACTTCGATGATTCTATCCTGCTCTTCGGCAGTCATTTTATTGTCGCTGGGCAGGCAGAGACCTCTTGCGAAGATATCCGCGCCTACGTCTTCGCAGCCGCCGGCAATGTAGGCATTGGTTCTTGCTCTGCCTTCTCCGTCCCGGGTAATAAAGCTGTTCATGCGGTACATCGGCTGCATGTGCATGGGTTTCCAGATTGGACGGCCTTCTGCATTCATCGAAAAAATCGCTTCCAAAATTTCCGTCGGGCAGGATTTTCCGTGCTCCGGACGGTAGCATACGTCTGTTTCGCCGCGCACCTGACTGCACATGGCATCCTTGTCGATAATCAGGGAACTCAGCCAGTAGTTCGGTACACAGCCTTCTGCAATCGGCATCATGCGGACGGGAAGACCCTTCAGTCCTTCTTTGTACCGCTCATAAATCGCCTTTTTCTGCGCAATGTGTTCTTCCAGATATGGATACTGACCTCTTACCACACCGGCAATTACATTGCTCATGCGGTAGTTGTAGCCCACCTCTTCGTGCTGATACCAGGCTGCGTTTTCCCGGGCCTGGGTGCTCCATTTGCGGGCTTTGTTTGCGTCTTCCAGACTGTTGGTAAGCAGGCAGCCGCCGGCAGATCCGGTAATGATTTTGTTGCCGTTATAAGACACGGCGGAATAGTCACCGAAAGAACCGCAGGGTCTGCCGTTCCAGGTGGCACCCATGGCTTCTGCAGCGTCCTCAATCAGAAGAGCGCCGTGCTTTTCGCAGATATCTTTGACTTTCTGAATATCTCCGGAGAATCCGTAGAGTTCGGCGCAGACAACCAGCTTCACTTCCGGATAGATTTCGAAAGCCTTTTCCAGTGCCACGGGATCCATATTCCAGCTTTCTCTTTCGGTATCGATGAATACTGGAATTCCGCCTTCGTATACCACCGGATTTAAAGTGGCGGCAAAGGTCATGTCGCTGCAGAATACCCGCTTTCCTTCCACTGCGCCGTGTCCGATTGCAGCTTTTCCGTAAAGCTTTTCGCCTGCCAGTTTTACGCACAGATGCAGCGCGGCCGTGCAGCAGGACAAGCCTACCGCATATTTCATACCCGCCTGCGCCGCAGCAAGCTTTTCAACTTCGTTAATATTCTCGCCAACGGTAGACATCCAGTTTGTTTCGTATGCCTCCGTGATGTATTTCATTTCGTCGCCGTGCATGGTCGGGGTCGACAGCCAAACTTTCTTGTCAAAGGGTTTCAGATTTTCTTTTCCGGTGAACATGTTTCAACCTCGGTTTCTATTTATGGATTAACTCAATTATCCTCATTTTATACTATTTGAATATTCTTTATATTTTAACATATATGAACGCAGATGGAAACGGGAAAGGAAAAGGAAAATGGAAAAGTGTTTACAAAAAAGGAGGGTAAATACCCTCGTAAAAACAAGGAACAGCCATATAGACCATTCCTTAAAAAACTCTATTTTTTATTTTAGTTGGATATGCTCAAATTTGTTTCGAGCTTCGCCTTTAAATAAATGCTGGTTTGAATAATTCGTACCGCAAAGACTGATTAACAATTGCCTACAGAATCGATTCGAATAGATTTATAAATCCCTGATTGCGTGACACTATTTCGATATGCGCTGAATCAGCATCGACCTGTTCCGCATCTATTTGATTCATGGTAATGTCAAAAAGACATAATTAAAAATATTCC
>JAZUDB010000182.1:0-13204 GCA_045639385.1 Anaerovoracaceae bacterium
ATGTTCTCCGGCTGCACCAAGCTGAAGAGCGTAAGTCTTACAGGCTTCCGCTGCGTTTCTCCGGATTGGGCTCCGTTCTCTCAATATATTTGTAACGCGTCGTATATGTTCGACGGCTGCACCTCTCTCGAGAAGGTCAACTTCGGCAGTCTGACGCTTGGCGGCGGTTACAGTGTGGAAATTAATCAGCCGTACGGCTGTGAGGCCGTGGAAGGAATGTTCCGCAACTGCACATCCCTCAAGCACGCCGACCTGAGCGGTCTGACGCTGGAAATTGTGGGGACCACCGCCCGTATGTTTGAGGGCTGCACCTCGCTCATCGACGTGAAGATGCCCGACTTCGCACCGAATGATGACAACTTCTACGAAGCAGAAAAAATGTTCGCCGGCTGCTCGTCTCTTGAGACGATTTACGTTTCGAACCTCTGGCATACGAATCCAAACCTTAATGGCGAAGGCATGTTCGCCGGCTGCAAAAAGCTGGTCGGTCAGAACGGAACCGCTTATTCCGCCGGCCACATCGACCAGGAATACGCCTGTATCGACAAGAGCGGCACTCCCGGTTACTTCACCTATATGGAGCCGACCACCCGTGAACCCATCGACCCCAAGACCATAACCTACGACTCCGTCAGCGAAATGGGCAGCGAGGGCGACCTTGAAAAGTGGATCGACAACGGTGACGGCACCTGGTCCTACACCTTTAAGGTCTTCGACGAAAACAATACCTACTTCGTCTGGGAAGATGAACTTCCGATGTACGAAGGAGACGTTACCAGTCTGAACCCGGTACAGATTACATACAAAGAGGGCAAGGGTGCTGGCACGGTGGTGATTACCAACATCAAGCCTCAGCAGCCCAGCGGGTCCGGACAAACCGGAAGCATCATCGTAACAAAGCAGCTGACCGGAGACTTTACCCGCGAAGAAGCGGCAAAGGAATTCCACTTTACCGTTACTGTGGAAGATACGAGCTTAAACGGCTGGTACGGACAGATGAACTTTAAGAACGGTGTGGCGGAATTCGTCTTAAAGGCCGGCGAATCTTCTTTCGCAGAAGGACTGCCTAAGGGAATGCACTATACCGTTACAGAGGCGGAAGCCAACGAAGACGGCTTTGAAACCATTTACACTAACAACGATGGAACCATTCCTGCAGACGATCTTGCGGTTGTGAACGTAGAAAACCATAAACCGGAAGAACCGGAAGTCAAGACCGGAGCTCTTTCCGTAGAAAAGGTCCTGGAATCCGGAAGTTCCGATGCGTTGTTCCCGTTCACGATCACGCTGAAGGACGGCACCGGCAATCCGGTTTCCGGCACTTTCGGCGGCTATACCTTCACCAACGGCGTTCTGCATGTCAAACTGAAGGGCGGCGACAAGGTTCTGATCGAGGGCATCCCCGAAGGAACCAAATATACAGTAACCGAGCTTGCAGCGGACGGATTTGAACAAGTTTCCGCATCCGGCTGCACCAGTGAGATTTCGGCCGATCAGACCGCAGCGGCGGTAATTACCAACCGCATCATTCCGAAGAACTACGGCGGATTTACCCTGGCAAAGAAGCTGAACGGCTTCGAAAGCACCGAAAAATTCAGCTTTACCGTAGTCTTTGAAGGTCTGGAACCCTTAACCGAATACACAGTATCCGACGGAACCGTATTTACTGCTTCCGAAATTGGTACTGCGGCGGTAGAAATTGCACTTGCCGGCGGAGAATCCGTAAGATTCTCCGGAATTCCGGAAGGAGCGGTTTACTCCGTCAGCGAAAATGCCTGCAAGTACGAGGCATCTTACGAAATTGTCAACGGTACCATGGTGATTGGTTCCGGAGAAAATACAAAGAATAACACAGTGCTCAGCACAGAGCCCGCAGAGATTAAGAAGGACGCAAGTCCGGTAATCACCTTTACCAATACGCCGCCGCTGTGGCAGCTGGCCTTCGGTAAGACCGACGGACTGGAATTCCTGGGCGGTGCACACCTGCAGATTCTCGGAGAAAAGGGAACCGTTATCTGCGATTGGATTTCTCCGCTGGACGAAATGTATGTGGCAGAACTGGCTGCCGGAAACTACGTATTCCACGAAGTATCCGCACCGGAAGGCTACATTGTGGCTTCTGACATCGCCTTTACCGTAAGCGAAGACGGTGAGCTCTATGTGGGCGAAGATAAGCTGGACGTCCTCTACCTGACTATGGAAGACCCGCAGATTATCGAAATCGTTCCGGACACCGTAGTGGTAGACTTCGGTATTCCGGTGGATATCGACGTAACCAGGAACGACCTGCTGGGCAACAGCGTTCATGCAATTTCCAAGACAGCTCCTGCGGATTACGAAATCAACAAGGGCTTAAAGAAAGACGGCGCATTCTTTGAAGACGTCACGGAAGACACCAAACCGCTGGAGTTTGTCGGCGGCGAAATGAGCGTCAACGGCAATTACGTTCGCTTTACACCCAAGTCCATGATCTTCGACGAACCGGCCGTAGCATACTACGACACGGCGGTAACTTACCGTGAGGGCGGCGCAGAAAAGACCGGTTATCTGTATTCCAGCGTAACCGTAATTCCGGCCACCATCATCTACTACGAAGACATGGTAAGTGATGAAGACAAAGACAGATTCGTAAAATTCAGCGAGGGCGACTGGACACCGGTGGGCACCATGGATGACGATGCCACCCAGGGCCAGGATCGTCCGGGTCCGGACAGCAGCTATCTGCCGGGTCTCGACGACGACAATATTTACGGATTCGACCCCGCGTACCAGAACTACAGCAACTATTCTCTGGGCAGCGCCATGAAGACAACGGTCAAGGCCGGATCCAAGAGCTGGCCCACCGCAACCTTTACCTTCAAGGGCACCGGCTTCGATCTGATTTCTCTGACCGATCAGGCTACCGGCTATGTAAACGTTAAGGTTTACAAGGGTACCGAGGTCAACAAGGACAATCTGATCAAGAACTGGTCGGTAGATACTTTCTACGGCTACAAGGCGGTAAAGGTCGGCTATGCACAGTATGACTGGGTATACGGCGAAGACAATATCTGGCACGTAACCAAGACCATTATTAAGGATGCGTCTTTAGAGGGCGCTACCGAAGAACCGGTAAGCGAAAAAGCCCCGACAAATCCGAAGCCCGGAGATAAATTTACTACCAGAGAATCCTATTACGAGTGGATTCTGGCAGACAGCAACAACTCGCTCTATCAGATTCCGATCTTAAAGACCTACGAGGTTCTGGCTTACGATACCTACACGGTAGTGGTTTCTCCGATGTACTCTGCATTCTACGATCACGTAATGGATGATCAGCAGTACGACTTCTACTTCGATGCCGTTCGGATTTACGGACCGGCAGACAAGGACGGCGAAAACTACGGTACGGTTATCGACGCCTACAAGCAGGATAACGAAGCCTATCCGCAGTTCATCGAAATGCGTGAAAAGCTCATCGGCCAGGACGCCTTCAGCAATACGGAAAGCGTACCCGGAATCGTGTTTATCGACGGCTTTGGTGTAAAGGGCGGACTGTCCGACTTCACCAATTTCGGACCGAACAATGAAATTTACCTGCAGCCGGGTCAGGCGGTAGCCTTCGGTGTGGACGCCAGAGGAACCGATATTAACAAGGTTCATATTTCCGCGAAATGCATCAGCGGCGACACCGAAATTACCATCAACGGCGAACCCGAAGGTCAAATCAAACGCGAAAAGACGATTGGCATTGCCACCAGTACCGATCTGTACTACGACATTACCGACCTGATTACCTGGAGCGGTACCAAGAGCAGCACCCTGGTAATCGAAAATACCGGAAAGAATCTGGTATCTCTGACCATCCTGAAGATTACCTTCAACACCGATCCGCAGGCAGTAAAGGCAGAGCTTTACGCAACGGAAGAAACTGCAAAGTTTGCTGCAAACCTGATGTTTAACGCTTACCTTGCTGCAAACACCGCACCGGCAGAAGAACCGATTGATCCTGTGGATCCGGTAGATCCGATCGATCCGGAAGAACCGATTGTAGAACCGGTAGAACCGACCGATCCGGAAGAACCGATTGTAGAACCGGTAGAACCGACTGATCCGGAAGAACCGATTGTAGAACCGGTCGAACCGACCGATCCGACGGAACCGGAAGAACCGGTAATCGAAGTATTCGAACCGGAAACATTCTCTGCAGAACTCAGCAAGAACTCTGTTAAGCTGGGTCAGAAGATTAAGGTTACCGTAACCACATCCAAGGAAGTTGCGGCAGTTACCGTAAACGGACAGGCTGCACAGCTGAAGAAGACGGACAAGAAGACCGGAAAGAAGACCTGGACTGCAGAAGTGAAACCGGAAGTGGCAGGAAAGTACCATGTCTCTGTAGTGGCATTCAACGCAGACGGTCTGGCCAGTGCCCCCATCGACCAGATTGTGACGGTGGATCAGAAGGGCATTCTGGCAAAATTCGTGGACGCGATTATCGAACTGTGCCGCAGCATTTTCCGGCCGTAGGAGGAAATGAAATGAAAAAACAATACGAAAAACCTCAAATCATTTTCGACAGCTTCGAGCTTTCTCAGAGCATTGCCGCAGGATGTGAGTTTATTGCAAATCACGAGTGGGCAAAATGCGCCGTAGATGACGGCCTGCAAATGTTATTCACAATGGATACTGCTGCTTGTGAAAGCGTTCCCGGTCCGGGACCCTTCGACAGCGTCTGCTACGATATACCGAACCCGAGCAACAACGTATTCAGTTCGTAGCTGCTAAGCAATTTCAAAACAATCAAAGCCCCTGCGTCGAAACGCAGGGACTTTTTCTGCAAAAGGAGCCTGACACGGGCTCTTTTCTTTTTTATCTGCATATGAGGTCTGTCATAATTCTCATTTTTCTATTTTTTTAATCTCTGAATATGGCGAATTCCCCCAAATTCATCAAAATTAACTGGTTTTGGGGGAAATTTGTGCCGTATCGGTTCCGGAATATTTCATTTGACAGGGAAAAATACCCGACAAATGTCCCGAAAATGTCGAAAACACGCTGGAGCGAAGGTTTTATATCGATACATACGGCACAAATCTGAAAAAAACTCCCCCTAAAACCCTGAAAAATCGGGCTTTAGGGGGAATGTCTCTGTTCGGGAAGTCCAAAATGAGATCCGTACGGATGCAAATCGGATTTTAGGGTTGCAATTGACCGGTTTTTTCCATGGTTATGAACAATAAGCTGCAATTGACCGGTTTTTTCCATGGTTATGAACAGTAAGCTGCACTTGCCCGGTTTTTTCCCATGGTTATAAACAATAGGCGGTAATGGTCTTAATATATTCCGGATTTGTGCCGCAGCAGCCGCCGATCAGGCGGGCACCCAGGGCTGCGGCTTTTTTCACGTCTTCCGCAAATTCCGCCGGACCCACATTGTAGACCGCGATTCCGCCGGGACGGTATTCCGGCAGCCCCGCGTTGGGCTTAAAGAGCACCGGCCGGGTGGTTTTCTGCAGGTAGCGCTCCAGAAGGGGAAGCATCTGCTTGGGTCCCAACGAGCAGTTCAGGCCCACGATGTCCACACCGCAGCCTTCCAGCATGTCCAGCACTTCCTCCGGCGTTTCTCCGTTCAGAAGTCTGCCGTGCCTGGTGTAGGTGTTGGACACCGCGATGGGCAGCCCGCTGTTTTCCTTTGCGGCCTCCGCGGCGGCCCGGGTCTCGGTAAAATCGTTCATGGTTTCGATGTAGAGGTAGTCTGCACCGTATTTTTCGCCCAGGGCGGCCAGCCGGGCAAAGCCTGATTTGGCGTCCTCGAAGGACAGATTTCCCAGGGGTGCCAGCAGCTTGCCGGTGGGACCGATGTTTAAGGAAATCCACCGGGGCTGAGGGGTTTTTCCCGCCGCCAGCTGCGCTTCGGCGCTTTCTTCTGCGGCCCGGCGGGCGGTATCCATGGCGGCCCGGACGATCTCTTCGGTTTCCCGGGCGTCGTAATTTCCGCTCATCAGGCCGAAGGTGTTGGTGGTAACGGTGTTGCTGCCTGCATCAAAATAGGCGCGGTGCACCGCGGTGACCTCTGCCGGGTGGGTGATGTTCCACAGCTCCAATCGGTCTCCGGCGCCCAGACCCATTTCGGTCAGCAGCGAGCCGGTGGCTCCGTTCAGATATACGATGTGATCCTTTAAGTAGTTCAGCATGCTTTTCTCCTGAAAAAACAGCCCGGCGGTTCTGCCGCCGGGCGTCTCCTTCTGAATATATTGTATGATTCATCGGGCTTTGCGTCTACCGGAATTTGCACTGCAGTTTCCGGCGCTTTTTTATTCGTTCAGGTTTACGTCCACCTTTACCGCGTCATCCGGGTTGATTCCGGTGATGTTGATGTTGCGGTTTACCTTGGCGTCGTAGGTTTCGGCCTTCATCATTTCTGTCAGGTCTACGCCGGTGACTTCCTTTACGGTTTCCATGGTCTTGGCCAGCAGGTTGGGTACGTAACTGCCCATGGCGTTCACGCCGCCGCCTTCTCCGCCGCCGTCGATGATGGTCAGCTTGTCGATGCTTTCCAGAGGCTTTGCGATGGCGCCTGCCATATCCGGGAGGGCCTTGATGATCATTTCCATCATGGCTGCCTGGCCGTACTTCTTCATGGCTTCGGCCTTCTTTTCCATGGCTTCCGCTTCTGCGATACCCCTGGCTTCGATGGCCTTTGCTTCGGCTTCACCGATGGCCCGGATACCTTCCGCTTCCTTGGTCTTTGCGAAGAGTTCTGCCTCTGCCTGGGCCTTGCGGGCTTCTGCCGCCTTTTCCTTTTCGAACTTTTCGGCTTCTGCGTTGCGCTGGCGTTCGAAGAGGTCTGCCTCTGCTCTCTGCTGACGGGCGAAGCGGTCTGCCTCTGCCTTCTTCTTAATTTCAGCTTCCAGCTTCTGCTCGGTAACTTCTACGTCGCGCTTCTTTAATTCGATTTCGCGCTCCTGGCGGGCAATGTTTGCGTTGGCAGTTGCAATCTCAATGGACTTTCTCTGCTCCTGCTGCTGAATGTCGTAAGCGGCGTCGGCTTCTGCCTGCTTGATGTCGGATTCGCGCTTCAGCTCTGCCTGCTTAATGCGCAGTTCGTTCTTTCTTGCTGCGATTTCGGTCTCGGCCAGCACCTGTGCTTCGTTGGACAGGCGTCTTGCCTCTGCTTCTGCGATGGCCACGTCCTTTTCGGCCTGGGCCTTTGCGATGGAAGCGTCCTTCTGAATCTGGCTCATGTTGTCCTGACCCAGGGCGATGATCAGACCCTTTTCATCTTCGATCTTCTGGATGTTGCAGGAGATAATCTCGATGCCCAGGGCGTTCATGTCGGTCTGTGCCTTTTCCTGCACCTCGTCTCCGAACTTTTTACGGTCGGTGTTCAGTTCCTTCAGTCTTACGGTACCGATAATTTCTCGCATGTTACCCTGCAGAGAGTCTGTCAGGGATACGGCGATGGCCCGTTCATCCATGTTCAGGAAGTTCTTCATGGCTACCTTAATGCCTTCCGGGTCGGTCTTGACTCTTACCTTGGCCACCGCGTCGATGTCGACACCGATGAAATCCAGGGTGGGCACGTAGCCGTTGGTTTTAATATCGATACTGATCTGCTTCAGGACCAGAATATCCTTTCTTTCCAGGAAGGGGAGCCGGAGTCCGGCGCGTCCGATGAGTATTTTCGGTTCTCTTTTCGGTCCTGAGATAATGTAAGCCTTGTCCGGCGGTGCCTTGACGTAGCCTACGGCGATAAGTGCTGCAACGGCAACTACTGCTGCTGCAATGAGTATGTAGGTAATGGGTTGCATATCTTTTTTCCTCCTTCTTTTTCCTTGTCACCTGTATTATATCCTGCGGAAGGCCGGGACACAATGCCTCCCGGGGGTAAATACGCTTGGTTATTTTGCACAAAAAAAGAAAATAAAAACTGTGAAGGAGGCCGTGTTTTATTGTGTAAATAATAATGGTATAATTATCGTGAGGAAATGTTCGATAAAGATTTCACGAGGTGATTTAATGACAATATTCGATATTATATCCATGCTGGGAGGACTGGCACTGTTCCTCTATGGTATGCGAATCATGGGGGACGGTTTAAAGAAAGAGTCCTCCGGATCCTTCAAAAGAGCCCTGGAAAAGGTAACCGGCAGCCCGGTTTTGGGCTTTTTAATCGGCATGGGCCTGACGGCGATTATTCAGAGCGCCACCGCCACCATCGTCATCGTATCCGGTCTGGTGGGCGCAGGCATCATGACACTGCCGCAGTCCATCGGCATCATTTTCGGTGCCAACGTAGGTACCACCGTCACCGGACAGATTATTCGACTTTTAGACGTGGATTCCAGCGGTACCCAGTGGCTGAATTTCTTTAAGCCCGATACGCTGGCACCCATTGCAGCCATTATCGGCATCATCTTTATTATGGCGGTGAAGGGCAAAAAGTCCGGCACCGTGGGCACCATTGCCATGGGCTTCGGCATTCTGTTTACCGGTCTTCTGAACATGACCGCGGCGGTGGAGCCTCTGTCCAACGCCCCCTGGTTTACTTCCCTGTTCACCAGCTTTTCCGACCGGCCCCTGCTGGGCTTTCTGTCCGGATTTCTGGTAGCCTTCATCCTGCAGTCCTCCTCGGCCAGTGTGGGAATTCTGCAGGCCCTGTCCGTTACCGGCGCGTTAACCTTCAGCTCGGTATATCCCATCATTATCGGTATTTATCTGGGCGACTGCGTCACCACTGCCATCGTGTGCTCCATCGGCACCAAGGCGGACGCCAAGCGCACCGGTATGGTCAATATTCTGTTCAACCTTTGCGAAATGCTGATGATTGCTGTGGCGGTGAATGTGATTCACGCATTCGGCGGCTTTTCCGTTTTGTGGAATCAGGTGCTGAACTCCGGCGGAATTGCGGATACCCATACCATCTTTAAGCTGGGCACTGCGGTGGTGCTGCTGCCCCTGGCAAAGACCCTGGGCAGACTGTCGGAAAAGCTTATTCCCGATGATAAAGAAGATGTGTCCCGCGGCCCCGAGCTGGCGGGCCTGGACGATGCCCTGTTTGCTTCTCCGGCGCTGGCTCTCAACAGCAGCTACAAGGCGCTGTCCGGCATGCTGGAAATCGTCTGTGCCAACACCTTCAAGGCCCTGGACCTGTTTGCGGAATATAAACCGGAGGATGCTGCGGCCATCGATGCGGATGAAGATTACCTGGACACCCTGGCGGACAACATCAACTCTTACCTGGCCAGACTTTCGCCGCATCTGAGCGGCGAGCTGCAGGACAGTATTCAAAACTACTACCTGTTCTGCGTCAACGATCTGGAGCGGGCCGGCGACCACGTGCACAGCCTGCGGGAATCTGCGGAAAAGTTCTCCGAAAATGAAAAGCAGTTTACCAAAGATGCGGCCCACGAGGTGGCAGTAATGCGCCGGGCGGTGAACGAACTGCTGGGCGAAGCGAGCCAGGCCTTCTTAAAGCAGAATCTGGACGCGGCAAAGAATGTGGAACCCTACGTGGAGGCCATCAACGAGCTTTGCGAAGACTGCAAGGCAAAACACATCGAGCGTGTGGCCAAGGGCATCTGCTCTGTGGAGCTGGGGCCGGCCTACACGGATATTATGACCCATCTGGGCCGCATTGCGGATATGTGCTCCAACATCGGGGTACACACTATTGCCCGGCATAATGCGGGCGAGGCCAGCTTCGAACATGAATATCTGCACAATCTGCATCACGGCGGAGACGAAGACTACACCGTAAAGCAGAAAGAGATTTACGATAAATTTTCGGCCCAGTTTGCCGAAGTCGAATAAGAAAGAAGTAAAGGAGGATCTGCTGAAATGACGGAATACAAATTATCAAGTACAGACGGTTACAGTCAACTGAATTGCTACGAATGGGCTCCGGCGGAAAGGCCCAAGGCGATTCTTCAGATTGCCCACGGCATGGCCGAACACATGGCCCGGTACGAAGGCCTGGCCCTTTATCTGAATCAGTTCGGCATTCTGGTGGCGGGCAACGACCACATCGGTCACGGCAAGACCGCAGACCCCAAAGACTGGGGCTTCTTCGGCGTGCAGAACGGCTGGAAGCACATCGTGGATGACGTGGAGCGCTATCGCAGATTTCTGGACGAAAAGTATCCGGAAACCCCCCATTATCTGCTGGGACATTCCATGGGTTCTTTCGTGTGCAGAGTGTATCTTTCCAAATACGGGCAGGCGCTGGACGGTGCCATTATCATGGGCACGGCAGGCACCAACAAATCCGTCAAGGCCGGTGCGTCGCTGGTGGAGCAGCTGCGGAAGGTGAAGGGTCACCGTTTTCAGTCCGATCTGGTCACCAAAATGGCCTTCGGCTCTTATTTAAAGCGCATCCCCAAGGCCCGCACCCCTTACGACTGGTTGACCCGGGACGATGCGGCAGTCAATAAATATATGGAAGACCCGGCCTGCGGCTTTACCTTTACCCTGGCGGGCTACGCGGACCTGTTCCATTTCCTGGACGTTATCAACACGGATCTGTGCTACGCCACCATTCCCACGGACAAGCCGTATCTGGTGGTTGCCGGCGCCGAAGATCCGGTGGGCAATTACGGCGAAGGCCCGGCGGAAGTGGCCGGCAGGCTGTCCGCAAAGGGCTGCCCGGTGGGCTTTAAGCTTTATCCGGATATGCGTCACGAGATTTTGAACGAATTCGGCAAGGAAATCGTTTACGAGGATATTAAAAAGTTTATTCTGGGATAAGAGAGAAACATGTTAGGAGAAAAAAGAATTAAAAAATACATGCATGAGAACTTTTCGGAGGTCATGCATACCACGCTGAACCCCCCGGGACCGGGCGCAGTGCGCATCCATCTGGTTCCGCCGGCGGAGGGCGACCTGATTCAGCCCAGCGCAGCGATTATCAACGGCCAGGACATCATTCCGGTGAACTATGCCTGGACCGTGGTGCTGGCGGAATTCATCAAGCAGGTGAACGTTTACGACGGGAAGGAAGTTTCCGACGAAGACCTGGATCACATTCTGACCGAAACCTGCAGAAACGTGCGGAAGGTATTTCCGCTGATCGGCAAAAAGAAAATTAAAGAAGATGCTTACACCATCATGAAGAGCTTCCAGCAGATTGCCCTGGGCGAGCTGCCCGACGAAGAGATCGGCTACGTAAACATCGGCGAATATGCGGATGCCATGCGGGCTCCTCACCGGATGGATATTATGGTTTCCGCCATGACCAAAAACGGCCTGTGGCACTGCAACCAGAAGTGCGTGCACTGCTACGCGGCGGGTCAGACTCACTCCGAAGAAGCGGAGCTTTCCACTGAAGAATGGAAGACGGTTTTGGACAAGTGCCGGGAAGCCTGCATTCCCCAGATCACTTTTACCGGCGGTGAACCCACCATGCGGGAGGATCTGTTCGAACTGATCCGTTACGCCCGCTGGTTCGTGTCCCGTCTGAACACCAACGGCATCAAGCTGACTCCGGAATATTGTCAGGGCCTTGCAGAAGCCGAGCTGGACAGCCTGCAGATTACCTTCTATTCTGCGGACCCGGAAATTCACAACAAGCTGGTGGGTGCGGCCCAGTACGAAAACACCGTGGCGGGCATCGAAAACGCCCTGGCTGCCGGACTTTCCGTCAGCATCAACACGCCTCTGTGCACCCTGAACCGGGACTATGTAAAGACCCTGGAATTCCTGCACGAAAAAGGCGTCATCTACGTAACCTGCTCCGGCCTGATCACCACGGGCAACGCCTTAAGCGAAGCCTCCGAGCAGCTGCAGCTTTCCACCAGGGAAATCAAGGAAATCCTGAAGGACGCGGTAGACTACTGCTTTGCCAACGGTATGGAGATCAACTTTACGTCTCCGGGCTGGATCGAAGACGAATTTTTCAAAGAGCTGGGCATTATGTCGCCCACCTGCGGCGCCTGCCTTTCCAATATGGCCGTTACCCCCGGCGGCAACGTGGTTCCCTGCCAGAGCTGGCTTTCCGGCGAAGTGCTGGGCAACATGCTGACGGACGAGTGGCAGAAAATCTGGGAGAGCAGTGCCTGCCGCAAGCACCGGGACTATTCCGCTCTCATGCTGGGCAGATGCCCCTTAAGGAGGTAGAAGATGAAAAAACTGAGAAAGATCCTGCCTCTTCTGCTCTGCCTGCTGCTGGTAATGGCGCCGGTCTGCGCCTTTGCCGACTCCCCCTGGGACGAGATCATCAACTTTACCGTCATCGTGGACGTAAACGAAGACGCCACCCTGGATATGCAGTATCACCTGAACTGGAAGGTGCTGAAAGACGATAACGGCAGGGAACCGCTGAAATCCGTGAAGATCGGCATGCCCAATACCCACTATTTCGATGTGATGGAGCTGAGCGACAACATCGATTACATTTCCGAGTACGACGATTACGTGGAGATTTGGTTCAATCAGCCGTATTACAGGAACGATGTGGTCTGCATCGATTTCTGCCTGACCCAGGACTACATGTACCAGATGAACGCCTTTACCGACGGCGAAACGGTGTATTTCTTTACCCCGGGCTGGTTTGACGAAATCGCCATCGATCAGATGGTCATCCGCTGGAACGAAGACAAGGCCATTGAATGGAATTCCGGCTGCTTAAAAAAGGACGGCTATCTGACCTGGGAATTTGCCCTGGATCCGGGCGACACCTGCCAAATAAACGTAACTTACCCCAACGACGCCTACTGGTTCGATGCCTCCAAGGGCGGCGGCGATCCCTACGATCCTTACGATCCCTATGACCCCTACGATCCGGACCCCTACAACGGCGGCTTCGGCATTGTCGATCTGTTCGGCACTTTGGTGGGACTGTTTATGTTCTTCGGCATTCCCTTCCTGATTTTCCGCCGGATCTACCGCATCGGCCGAGGTCTGGTAAACGCAGTCTTCGGCGGTGTCAGCGGAAGCGGCGGCAAAACCACCAAGAACAAGATTACCCGCACGGTTATCGAATACTATCCGTCCTGTCCGGGCTGCGGCGCCGTGCGCAAAGAGGGTCAGGAGACCTGTGAATACTGCGGACGCAGCCTGATTAAGAGCGAGGAAGTGGTGGAAGAAAAGGAAGTGGAGAATCCGGAAAAGTACACCACCGAGGGCGTGTTCCGCTATTCCTCTTCCCCCAATACCTATATCCGGGTTCATGTGACCCCCATCGTGGTGAACACGCCGCCCAGAAGCAGCGGTCCCAGAGGCGGTTCCGG